>NZ_ANBC01000401.1 GCF_000341125.1 Nocardiopsis lucentensis DSM 44048
CTCCCCGGTTCCCCCGCATGATGAGTTCGCACGCGGTGCGTTCCACCGCGAGCCTGGCCACGTAGATGTCCCGCACGTCGTCCGCGGTGAGCTCCCGCACGAACAGGCCCCTGTGCCGTTCGCTGCGCAGCAGCCCCTCCTGGACGAGCCGCTGCATGGCCTCGCGCAGCGGTCCCCGGCTCACCCCCAGCTGTCCCGCCAGTTCCGCCTCCCCGAGTTGGTCCCCTGGGGCCAGGGAGCCGTACATGATCGCCGATCTGAGCTGGTCGGCGATCAGTTCGGCGGTGGACCGCCGGGGCACGGGTCTCAGGTGACCTGGGGCGGGCATGGGCGGCATTCCTTTCGTCGGGGACACGGGGTCGGGTGTGTCGTCGAGGCTAACGGGCGGCCAGCGCGCTGGTGAACGCGGTGGCGCCGGAACGGAAGAGGGTGCCGGGGCCCGACCGGGCCGCGGTCACCCCCGCCAGCCGCAGCCCCTCCCAGATGCTCACCTGGTTGGCGGTGAGCACGGTCTTGCCGATCAGGGCCTCCATCGGCTCGATGAGGTCGGCGCTGTGCAGAGCGGTGTCCGGGACCAGGATGGCCTCGGCGCGCGGATGGTCGTTGGAGATGACGAAGTCCAGGACCTCGTCGGGGTCGAGGTCGCCGACCTCGGCGGCGGTGACGATGCCGTGGCTGGCAAGGGAGAGGACCGTGACACCGGCCTCGCCGAGGAAGTCGACGAAGCGCCGGGCGACGTCCTCCGGGTAGGTGGCGGCGATCGCGACCCGGGTCACCCGCAGCTGCCGGAGCGCGTGCACGAACGCGAACGAGGTGCTCGACGACGGCACCCCGGCGGCGTTGCGTACCCCCTGGACCTGTTTGCGGGCACCCTCCCAACCGAAGACGAAGCTGCCGCTGGTGCACGCCCAGACGGCTGACTCCACACGCATCCGGGACAGTTCCCGCGCCCCCGTCGCCAGGACTTCCTCGCCTCCGACGTCGAGCAGGGCGTCCACCCGGTGGGAGTCCTCACGCATGAGCGTGTGCACGACGGGGAGTTCGACCTCGCCGCCGAACATGGCGGCGAACGCCGTGTAGTCGTCTTCGGCACTGTAGCCGGGGTAGAGGAATCCGACCCGGGTCATGGCGCTCCTTCGGTGGGTGTGGCCGGTGGTCACACGGCACTCGGTGCCGTGACGTCGAGCAGGCGCTGGCCCTGGGCGACGGCGTGTCTGTTGGCCTCGCGCAGCACCGCCCACATGGTCACCTGGTTGGCCGCGATGACCGGCTTGCCCAGTTCGCGTTCCAGCGGCGCGATGATGTCGTAGGTGAGGACGTTGGTGCAGCTGATGTAGACGCCCTGGGCGTCGGGGTGGTCCACCGAGTGGACCGCCTGGGAGACCTCGGCGTAGGTGACCCTCCAGATGTGGCTGAGCAGGCCCAGACCCACGCTGGACGTGACCCCGACACCGTGCTCGCCCAGGAAGCCCAGGAGCCGGTCGGTCACGCTGTCCACGTACGGGGTGACCACGGCGATCCGGTCGAGTTCCAGTGCGCCGAGCGCCTGGACGAGCGCGCCCGAGGTCGTGACGGCCGCCGGAGCCCCGGCGTTCACCATGGTCCGGTGCAGCTCGCGTTCCCCCTCCGCGCCGTGCACGAAGCTGCCGGAGGCACAGGCGTACCCGATGGCGAGCGGTTCGGGGGCGAGGAGCGCGCGGACCGCGGGGTCGACGCTCTGCTCCATGCTCAGGGCGGCCGCCTGGTCCACCGTGACGGGGACGTGTACGTACGGCAACCGTGTGACGTGCAGTGAGACGTCGTCCGGTGTCCACCTCCAGAGCTCACGGTCGAGCGCGAAGTCGTAGGGCGCGATGACACCGACCCCCGACTGCCACGGGGTCGGCTTGGTCGCGGCCAGTTCGACGACCTCGCGCTCGGCGCCGGTGCCCTCGGCTGGTGTGGAGAATCCATCGGTCCGCATCGGTCACTCACCTCCCGGAAACGTGTTGGGTTCGTATGCGTGCGTACGGGGATGCGGGCCGACCGGACCGTGGCCCGGTCAGCGTTCGAGACGCTCGTACAGGAGGCGTTCGCCGACGCTTCCGGAGCGCCAGACGTCGTTGCAGGCCTCGGCCATGGCGGGCAGGTTCTCCACGACGGTGGCGAACACGTTGCCCGGAACCCAGCCGACGTCGCCGTTGAGCAGTAGGTTGTTGCGCCCGTAGAAGAGGGCGAGGTCGATGACGCCCGGCAGGTGGTCGATGCCCTTGTCCTCCTTGAAGGCGCGGTCGAGCATCCCGCCCTCGAAGGAGAAGTAGACGACGTCGCCGGGGATCGGGGTGACGGTGGGATTCTCCTGTCCGGGTTCGGCCTCGGCGAACCGCGGAACCATGGTGTAGACCTCGTTGCGCGCGTACTTGGCGTGCTGGACGGCGTCCCCCTGAGGGAGCGCGTTCCAGACCGCGTCACAGGTGCGCGGCGCGTCCTTGTCCAGGAGTTCGGCCACGCAGGACACTCCGCGTTTGGCCAGTGTGATGGTCATGTACCTGGGCAACGGTGGTGTCCCTTCGACGGCGGCGCTCGTGGTCGTGGTGTTGGGGACGAAGGCGGCACAACAGAGTTGTTGATTGTCGACAATCTTATGGTTTACATGTCTCGTGCGGCAATAGGTGTGCGCGGGTTGGGTATCCCGACCCCTCTGGGGTGGTCGGGAAGCCCTGTTTCGCCGGAGAAGAGACGATTTGTGGATTGTTGACAATCCTATGTCGGCTCCCTAGCGTTTCTCGTGCGGGGCGGACCGTCACCACCTCGGACGACACCGCTGACCACGTCGCCAAACGGAGTGCACGCCCGTGAAAAGTCCCAATGCGCCGCACCGGCCCCGACTCCTCGTCCTGCGTGGGGAGGACCTCCCGCCCGGCCACGAACGGATCGACGACCACCCCGGCCTCGGCGAGGTCGTCTACGCCACCGCCGACGAGCTGCCCGCCCGCCTGCCCGGCGCGCACGCCCTGTTGGTCTGGGACCTGTTCTCCGAGGCGCTCGCCTCCGCCTGGCCCAAGGCCGACACCCTGACCTGGGTCCACGCCGCCACGACGGGGGTGGACAACCTGATCTTCCCCGGCATGGTCGACAGCGACGTCGTGCTCACCAACTCGCGCGGGATCTTCGAGCAGCCCATCGCCGAGTACGTCGTCGGCCAGGTGATCGCCTTCGCCAAGGACTTCCACCACACGTGGGACCTCCAGCGCGCGCACCGCTGGCGGCACCGGGAGACCGAACGCGTGGCGGGGCGGCGGGCCCTGGTCGTGGGCACCGGTCCGATCGGCCGCACCATCGCCCGCGGCCTCTCCGCGGTGGGGATGGAGGTCCACGCCTCCGGGAGCCGCGCGCGCTCGGGCGACCCCGACTTTCGCTCCGTGGTCGAGTCCAGCCTCGCCGACCGCGGCGCCGACGGTGCCCCCACCCTGGCCGCCGCGCTGCCCGAGGCCGACTACGTGGTCGTCGCCGCGCCGCTCACGGACGCCACCCGGGGCCTGGTCGACCGGCGCTTCCTGCAGCTGATGAAGCCGACCGCGCGCCTGCTGAACGTGGCCCGCGGGCCCATCGTCGTCCAGTCCGACCTCGTGGCCGCCCTCCAGAAGGGGCGGATCGCGGGGGCCGCCCTGGACGTGTTCGAGGACGAGCCGCTGGCGGTCGACTCCCCGCTGTGGGAACTGCCCGGATCCGTGGTCTCGCCGCACATGTCCGGGGACGTCGTCGGCTGGCGCGACGACCTCGTCGACCTGTTCCTGGACAACCTCGCCCGCTACCTCGACGGGCGCGAACTGCTCAACGTCGTCGACAAGGGCCGCGGCTACGTGCCCGGCTGATGACCCCTGACCACGGTGTGACCTGGGAGGCTGAAGTGACGATCCGTACCGATCGGACCGAGATCGACGGAAACGGTGCGGCTGTCGGCGCGAGCCGACCGTCCCCGGAGGTGCCACGCGCGCGCGGCGGCGTGCCCACCAGCCCGGCCGACCTGTCCGCCGAACAACTGCTCTCGGCCTACGCCTCCGGAGAGCTGTCCCCGGTGGAGGCGGTGGACTCGGTCCTGGAACGCATCGAGCAGGACAACCCCGCGCTCAACGCGTTCTGCCTGGTGCGGCCGGAGGAGGCGCGGGCGGCGGCGCGGGCCTCCGAGGAGCGGTGGCGGCGGGGCGAACCCGGCGGCCTCCTGGACGGGGTCCCGGCCTCGGTCAAGGACATCCACCTGACCCGCGGCTGGCCCACCCTCCGGGGATCGGTCACCACCTCCCAGGCCGGCCCGTGGGAGGAGGACTCCCCGGTGGCCGCCCGGCTGCGCGAGCAGGGCGCCGTGTTCGTCGGCAAGACGACCACGCCGGAACTCGCGTGGAAGGGGGTCACCGACAGCCCCCTCACCGGGGTCACCCGCAACCCGTGGGACCTGTCCACCACCCCCGGCGGCTCCAGCGGGGGCGCGGCCGCCGCCGTGGCGGGC
>NZ_ANBC01000402.1 GCF_000341125.1 Nocardiopsis lucentensis DSM 44048
GCATCCCGGCGAGCTTCAGCGGGGTCTGCGGGATCAAGCCGACGTGGGGCCTGGTCCCGCACTACCCGGCCAGCCCGTTCGGCTCCCTCGCGCACACGGGTCCGATGACCCGTACCGTCGGTGACATGGCGCTGATGCTGGAGTGCATCACCGGGCCGGACCCCCGCGACTGGGCGGCGCTGGCGCCCCCCGCGCCGGGGCTGGCCGACGTCCGACTGCGCACGGACGCCGAGGATCTCATGCGCGGTATGCGCGTCGCCTACAGCCCCACGCTGGGCGGGCTCGACGTCGACCCGGAGGTGGCGCGGATCGTCGCGGACGCGGTGAAGGCGTTCGAGGAGATCGGCGCTCGGGTGGAGGAGGCCGATCCGGGCCTGCCGCCGTCGGCGGACGAGTTCCACGTGCTCTGGTACTCCGGCGCGGCCAAGGCGACGGAGGCGCTCACGGACCGGGAGCGCGACCTGCTCGATCCGGGGCTGCGGGAGATCGTCGAGGAGGGGCTGACCTACTCCGCGCAGGACTATCTGACCGCGATGGCTCTGCGGATGTCCATGGGGGCCCGCATGGGGCGCTTCCACACGGAGTACGACCTCCTCCTCACCCCCGCCACCCCGATCGTCGCCTTCGAGGCGGGGCTGGAGTCGCCGCCCGAGCTGGCCGGGCGCCGCTGGACGTCGTGGGCCGGGTTCAGCTACCCGTTCAACATGACGCAGCAGCCCGCCGCGAGCGTGCCGTGCGGTTTCTCCGAGGCCGGTCTGCCGGTCGGCCTCCAGATCATCGGCCCCCGGCACGCCGACGCCCGGGTCCTGGCGGCCTGCCGCGCGTTCGAGCTGGTCCGCCCCTGGGCCGACCGGAGGCCGTAGCGGCGCTTTCACCGCACGTCACTGGATCGTTCGCTCCCCGGGCCGCGTGAATCGTCCCTTTCCGGGACTTTCGCCCGGGGAGTTTCGTGCCCTAAGGCCCCTACACGGCCACTGGTAGGCGCTACCGTCTAGGTCGGAGTGGTGTCTGACCCGCGAGACGCAGGATGGGGATGGGCGGATGACGGGCGGTGGAACCGAGGGCGCTCGGGAGCGGATCAGGGTCTTCCTCGTGGACGACCACGAGGTGGTCCGGCGCGGGGTGGCGGCGCTCCTGGAGACCGAGGACGACATGACCGTGGTCGGCGAGGCGGGCACCGCCGAACAGGCGCTCTCCCGGATCCCGGTGGTCCTTCCGGACGTGGCCGTCCTCGACGTGCGGCTCCCCGGCGGATCGGGCGTCCAGGTGTGTAGGGAGATCCGTTCCGACCACCCGGAGATCGCCTGCCTCATGCTCACCTCGTTCGCGGACGAGGACGCGCTCTACGACGCGGTCATGGCGGGCGCCGCCGGGTACGTGCTCAAGCAGATCCACGGCGCGGACCTGGTCGGGGCCGTGCGGACGGTGGCCTCCGGAGGGTCGCTGCTGGACTCGGGCAGCACCGGCGCGATGCTGGAGCGCCTGCGCGGGGCCCAGACCGAACCGGACCCACTGGCCGAGTTGACGCCCCAGGAACGCCAGATCCTCGACCTCATCGGCGAGGGCATGACCAACCGGCAGATCGGGGAGCGGCTCTACCTGGCGGAGAAGACCGTCAAGAACTACGTCTCGGCGCTGCTGTCCAAACTCGACCTCAAGCGCCGTACCCAGGCCGCCGTCCTGGTCGCCGAACTCAGGGGCAGGCGTTACTGACCCGCCTCCGGGCGGCCTCGCCCCTGCCGCTAGGCTCGCTCCCCATGACCGTGGGAACCGTCGACCAGTGGGTCGTCAACGCCGCCGATCCGGCCGCCCTCGCCCGGTTCTGGGCCTTCGTCCTGGGAGGTGAGCCGGTGGAGCGTTCGGACGGGTGGGCTTACGTCGAGGGCGTCGAGGGGCGTCCGCGGCTCTCGTTCCAGCCCGACCCCGCCCCCAGGGCCGCGCCGAACCGCGTGCACCCCGACGTGCGCGTCGACGACATCCCCGCGGCCACCGAGGCGGTGGTCGGCCGGGGCGCCACCGTGGGCGGCGACGTGGTCACCGACGCGCAGGGGTCGTTCCAGGTCCTCCGCGACCCCGAGGGCAACGAGTTCTGCCTGGTGTCCCCGACCGTCGGCTGAGGCGCCCCGTCCGGCACCGCCGGGGCTCGCCGCGTGGAACGGCCGCCCTGGGGGGCACCGTTCGGGTGTCGGCGGGCTGCTGATGGAAAGGCCGAGCCGGAGGCTCTCCGTTGAGGGTGGTGGAGGGCGACGAAGTGGGGGGTGCCGGAGCCGGAGGCTCTCCGTTGAGGGTGGTGGAGGGTGACGGGCGGGCCGGGAACGAACCGGAGGGCCCGCCGCTCAGAAGTCGTCCAGGGACCGGTCCTCGGTGTCGGGGACGGGCACCTTCCACGTGAGCACGGTGCCCGACGTCCGCCCACGGGCCGCGGTGAATCCCCCGCCCAGCGCCTGGGCGCGTTCGTCGAGATTGCGCAGCCCGCTGCGGCGGCCCTCCCTGGGCAGGCCGACGCCGTTGTCGGTCACCGTCAGCGTGAGCGTGGTGGGCCGCCCGGTGGTCGCCGCCGTCTCCACGACCACGGACACGTGCACCTCCGTGGCCCGCGCGTGCCGGGCCACGTTGCTCAGCCCCTCCCCGAGCACCGCGAGCAGCTGCTCACCGACCTCGTCGGGCACGGAGGCGTCGATCGGCCCGTCCAGACTCACTCCCGGGTGGCAACCGAGGGTGTGCGCGGAGTTCTCCGCCAGGCGCAGGATGCGGCCCCGCAGCGAGGTGTCCTCGCGGCTCGGCGGGTTCTGGAGTGCGAAGATCGTCGACCGGATCTCGCGGATGGTGGAGTCCAGGTCGTCGATGGTGCGCTGGACGCGCTCCTCCGCCTCCGGAGAGTCGATCAGCCGTATGGTGCTCATCAGGGTCATCGCGGAGGCGAACAGCCGCTGGATCACCACATCGTGCAGGTCCTTGGCGATACGGTCGCGCTCCTCCAGGACGACCAGTCGCTCGTTGTCGCCCCGGGCCTCGGCCAGCTCCAGTGCCACTCCGGCCTGCACGGAGAAGCTGTGGATCATGCGCCGTATGGTCGGGCTGAACTGCGCGCGGTCGCCCGGTTTCCCGAGGAGCAGTACCCCGCGGGTGTTGCCCGGCGTCCCCAGCGGTACCACCAGACCCGGTCCGTAACCGTGGTGGGCGAGCACGGGACAGCCCGACCGGGTCAGGTCCGGGATACTCGCGGGCTCGCCCGTCTCGAAGACGTCGCCGCACGGGGTGCCGTCGATCTCGACCGCCGCCCCCAGGATCTCCTGGGCGATGTGACCGTCCGCGATCTCGGCGAACAGGTGGCCCCGTGCACGTGAGTCGGGCAGCAGGACGACGGAGACGTCGGCGTCGCCGATCTCCCGTGCCCGCGCGGCCATGTGCTCGAGGACCTCGCTGGAGTCGGCGCCCGACAGCAACCGCGTGGTGATCTCGGTCGAGGCGGCGAGCCAGCGCTCGCGCAGCCGTGCCTCCTCGTACAGGCGCGCGTTCTCGATCGCCACGCCCGCGGCGGTCGCGAGCGCCATGACGATCGTCTCGTCCTCCTCGTCGAAGTCCCCGCCACTGGCCTTCTCCGTCAGGAACAGGTTGCCGAACACCTCGTCGCGCACCTGGATGGGGACACCGAGAAAGCTCGTCATGGGTGGGTGCCCGTCCGGGAAACCCGCGAAGTCGGGGTGGTCGCGCAGATCGGACAGGCGCAGGGGTCGGCGGTTGGCGAGGGGGACGGCCAGCACGCCCCTCCCGTGAGGGAACCGGTGGATCCGCTCGGCCTGTTCCCGGCCCATGCCCACGGGGATGAACTCGGTGAAGCCGCCGTCCTCGTCGACCACGCCCAGCCCGGCGTAGCGGGCGCCAGCCAGCTCGGCGGCGGGCTCGGTGAGGCGGCGGAGCACGGCGGCCAGGTCCAGGTCGCCCCCGATGGCCAGCACCGCCTGGAGGAGTGACCGTATCCGGCCCTGAGGGGACAGACCGGCGTCGAGCTGCGTGCGCACCTCGGTGAGCAGGTCGTCCAGTCGGGCGGGGGACGGCGGAGGGCTCTGGGGGAGCTCGGTCATGTGGTGGTCAACCTCCGCAGAGCCGGTTCGGCGGTCTCTGTAGGCAATTGCGCGTTTTCCTTGGGCGTAATAGTCGAATTGTCGTGGGTTTTTCCCCGGTGCGCCACATCCCTCCGGGGAGATGCGGGTGCCGGGGCGCAGGAATTCCTGTGGAGTCCGGGTGCCGGCCGCGCAATTCATGCTAACGTCGCGGTCAGCGGATGGCAGGAGAGTCTTCCCAGACCCTGCGACGCTCGGCCCGGAGTGCCCTGACCTCCGGTGTCGTACCCCATGCGTCCGTCCTCCCACACACGACGGACGGATCCCTCCGCGGAAGGAACACCGGTGTCTGGACTCCACGGCTTCGCGAGCGCCCCCGGCGCCCGCTCCGCCGTGCTTTCCGCGCCGGTCCGGCGGGCGCTGCTGCTCGCCGCCCTCGTCGCCGGAGTCCTGGTCGCCACCTGGTTGGTGTCGGCCGCGCCCGTCCACGCCTCGACCGGACGTCCCTCGGGAGAGGGCCCGGTCGGTCAGGCGGCACGGGACCACGGACACGGATCCGCCGAGACCGCCCAGGACCCGGCCGCGGTCGCGCCTCAGCAGGACCGGGGGCGTGCCGACGACCGGGTGAGGGAAGGCTCCCCGGAGCGGGACCCGGCCTCGCACGGCCCCGAAGGCGGTGGGAACGCCCCCGCCGCCTCCCAGGTCGTGCCGGCACTGGACACCCGGCCCTTGAACGGGGCCGTCAACGGTGTGGGTGAGCGCACCTCGCAGACGGTGCGGCAGGCGTCCGACGCGGTCTCCGCGCACACCTCCGACGGCCCCGGCCACGGGGTGGCCGAGCGGGTCCGTGAGACGGTGCGCCAGGGGCTGCCCGAGCACGCCCGTGGCCCCCGTTCCGACTCCGAGCAGGGGCGGGACGGGTCCGGCACGGACGCACCCGAGCACGCGGCCGGGGAGCTTCCCGAGGCGGACGTCAGCGTCCTCCCCGACCTCGTCGCCGACACACACGAGCACGCACGGTCGGCGGACACCGCCGACGCGGGCGCCCCCGCCACCGACGAGGGCGCCGAGCCTTCCCGTGGCACCGAGGACGACCGCCACCGCTCCGTCATCGACCCCACGACGTCGGTCGTGACCTCGGCGACCGGCTCGTCGTCCCCCTCCGCGCCGGGCGGGGTCTTCGGAGGCACCGCCGTGGCGGGTTACCTGCCCTCCACCACGGCTCCCGCCCCGCTTCCCGGCCTGTTCCAGGCCGCCTGGCACGTCCTGCGCTCGGCACCCGCCGACTCCGCCGACGAGCCGACCTTCTCGCCCGACTAGCGGCGTTCTCCGGTCGCTGAGCGACCCCTCCCCCTCTGGCACCTCCTTGCCCAGACCCGGGCCGTCCACCGCGGTGGACCCGGACCCGGACGCCTCTGGGGATTGACGTGAGCCGCGCACCTCCGTGGCGAGGTTCACGTCAGTCCACGGTCAGCCAGACCAGGGACTGCCCACCGGTTGATCCCCGCCGCTCCCTCCAGGCGCGACAGGCTCACCGGACAGAACGTTCGCAGGAAACGGAACGCGTTCCCCCGGCCAGGGGACACGAACCGTGGGTTGGCGGGGTCCGACACCCGCTCCGCCGCCCGCCCACACAGCCGTACACCTACGTAGTTCCGGAAGGAATCCCATGTTCAAGACCGCGCGCACCACCGCCAGGACCGCGCTGATGGCCGCCAGCACCGCGGGGTTCGTCGCCCTCGGGGCGGGGATCGCGGGGGCCGACACCCTCGGCGGTGTCACCGACGGCCTCCCCCTGGGCGACCTGGGCAGCCAGGTTCCCGCGCAGTTGACCGAGGGTGTCACCTCTCCCGTCGGCGACCTGGCCAAGGTCGAGCCGGGCACGATCTCGGCGACCCCCGAGATCGACCACCAGTCCAACCCGGTCGACACCGTCGGTGGTGTCGTGGGGGAGGGCGCTCCCGTCCACGCCCCGATCGGGGACGAGGACAACGCCGCGAACGTCGGCCCGCTGGACCTGGAGAGCGTCGAGGGCGCCGTCCCGCTGGCGAACGAGGCCGCCGCCCCGGCCTCGGGTGACCCGATCTCCGACCTGCTGGGCGGTGACGTGGTCAGCGGCCTGGTCGGCCAGGACCTGGTCGGCCAGGCGGTGACGGGCCAGAACACCGTGCCCCAGGCGGGCGGTGCCGTGGACCCTCTGTCCGGTCTGCTCGGCGGTGACCTGACGTCCCTGCTGGGCGGGGCCGGACCGCTGGAGGGCGTGGGCTCGGGCGGCACCCTGCCGCTGGCGCACCCCGTTTCCGCCCCCGAGGCGCCCGCTCTGGTCGACCAGGCGCCCGCCCTGGTCGACGAGGCGCCCGCAGCGGTTGGCGAAGTGGTGCCGATGGCCGGAACCGACACCCCCGTCTCCCTGGACCCGGGCGAGAACGCGGACCTGACCGGGGGAGCGACCACCCTGCTCCCCGCGGCCGGGCTGCCCGAGCCCACCGAGGTTTTGCCCATGGCGGCCCCCGAGGTCGCTTCCCTGACCGACCTGGCGCCCGCCGACTCCGTCGGTGGCGACCTGGTCGGTGTCGAGGGGCTGCCCCGCGTGGGCGAGCCCCAGGTCGACCCGGCGCAGGTGACCGGCCTGGTCACCGGTGACCTGGCCTGACCCCCAGAACGTGCGCCCACCGGTCGTGGCGGGCGCACGCGGCCTCGGGTGGTGAGCGGAACCCGTCCGCCGATGGAGGCGCCAGCAGGAACTGTGGGGGTTCCTGGCGCATACCGGCGTAGACCGAGAGTTCCCGCCGCCCGAGGCCACCGCGGCCCCGGACAGTCCAGTCCGGGGCCGCTCCTCGTCTCTCGTCCGGGGTCCGTTCCGGGCTGGTGTTCACCCGGGTCCGCGTTCGGTCAGGATCCACGGCCCCGACGGTCCGCCGGGGCCGGCGCGGACCGGCTTCGAGCCGGGGAGGGGCAGGCGGACGGCTCCTCCGGTCCCAGGCCCCTCCCGGCTCAGCTCCGCGTGCCGGTGCCGAAGCCGAGGCCGTCCACACAGGGGTCGGCGGTGGCGTCACGGCCCTCGCCGGGAGCGGGGGACGGTGCGGCCTCCTCGACCGCCTCGGCACCGGGCTCCTCGGCCCCCTCGTCCTCCGGTGCGGGTGACGCGGACTCGGAGGGCTCCCTTGGGGCCCCTGCCTCGTCGGCGGCCAGCTGCGCGGGCAGCGAGTGGTCCTCACGCACGGCGGTGAACAGTTCGGCGGCCTGGGGCTCGTCCCACAGGATCCGGTTGGGGTCGTAGGGCGCCGGATACCAGGGCACGGTGTGGAACTGGATGTCGGACAGGTCGACGTCGGCGAGCGTGACCGCGATCGAGAGCATCCGGTCGAGGGTGAGGCCGCGGTCGGTGGCGCTGTTGTTGGCCACGGCAGTGAGGAGATCGTTGAGCCGTGCGGGACTGGTGAGGACCTCACGCCGACTGACCTGGTCGGCGAGGGCCCCGAGGAACATCTGCTGCCGGTCGATGCGGCCGATGTCGCCGCCGTCGCCGATCTCGTAGCGGGCCCTCACGAAGGAGAGGGCCTCGTCACCGTCGAGGACCTGTTCCCCCGCCTCCAGGTCGAGCCCGGAGCGCTGGTCGCGCATCGGTTCGGGGATGCACATCTCCACCCCGCCGATCGCGTCCACCACGTCGCGGAAACTCATGAAGCTGAGGTGCACGAAGTGGTCGACGCGGATGTCGGTCAGCGTCTCGACCGTGCGCACCACACAGGGCGGGCCGCCGTGGAACATCGCGGCATTGATCATCCCGAAGTAGCCGCCGGTGCCCTCGGCCTGCCCGTAGGGGGCACAGGCGGGGAGCATCACGAGGGAGTCGCGCGGAAAGCTGATCACGGAGACGCGGTCGCCGTCGGGGGAGATGTGCGCGAGCATCAGCGCGTCGGAGCGCTCCCCCTCGAACTCCCGGCTGTAGGCGGTGGTGCCCTCCTCGTACCCGTCGGTACCCATGAAGAGGATGTTGACGGCGTTGTTGAGCCGGTCGGGCCGGTCCTCCTCGTCGAGCACGGCGCCGAGGTCGTGCTGGAGCATGCTGGAGCGCAGGTGGCTGTAGTAGCCGTAGGCCGTCCCCACACCGGTGATCAGTACCAGGGCGAGCCCCGCCGCGGTCCACAGGAGGATCCGGCGCCAGCGGCGGCGCGGGCGGGTCCGGGCGGAGGGGATGTCCGGCCCGGGGGCGGTGAAGGAGTCGTCGACGCGCATGGGCAACCTCGTGAGTTCGGCCAGCGACGGGTGTCGGGTACCCGCCCGCTGTGGGGCGCACGTCCGTGTTCAGGGGTGACGGAGGGCACGCGGGAAGCGGGCGCGGGTCGCCGTGGGACCCTGGAGGGCCGTGGGGGAGCGGCCGGAGGTCCAGGAGGAGGCGGCCGGGCCGGGCGAACGCCGGAACCCGGTGAACCCGCGCGTGGCTGAGATCCTAAGTGAAGTTCCCATCGATCGCGCGTTCGGGTTGTCCGCGCGCGGGGCCCCTGACCACAAATGCGCCGCACAATTCCTTCACCGGGCGGTCGTCCACTGACGCTTTTCGAATCCGACTTTCGCATCCGTGCCCGCAATAATCACGTCCGACCCGCCGAATGGGGGCGGGTTCGATGATCTGCGGACAGTCCCGGCGCAACGATCCGGCGTGGAGACGCCGGGTCGGCGTGTCGACGGGCGACGGGTCAGTCGTCCCAGAACGCGCTCTCCTTCTCGTTCTCGGCGGCGTCGGCGGCCGTGGTCGAGGCGGCGCCCTTGGCGGACGAGCGCGTACCCCCGCTCTTCGCGCCGCTCTTGGTGCCCTTGCGCGCCGGGGCCTTGGAGCCGGTGTGCCTCGGCCGGGAGGTGACCTGGCTCTTGGTGATCGGCTCGCTGGGCTTGGGGGTCTCACCCGCGTGGATGCTGAGGGCCTCCTCCTCGACGCTCAGCATCTTGCGGACCTGGGCGGGCACCTCGGGCAGCCGCTCGGCGCGCAGGTGGGCGCCCAGGATCTCCAGGGCGTGGTCGCACAGCAGTTGCCGGGCGCGGGCGGACTTGACGCCGCTGAGTTCCTCGATCTCGGGGAGCTCGCGTTCGCGGAGCAGGCGGATGACGTCGCGGAGACGGTCGCGCGTCTTGCGGTCGGTCATGGACATGACCGTCAACTCGGCCTCGGCGAGGAAGCTCTGCTGGGGGTCCTGGGAGTCGCGCTCAGCGATGAACGCGCTGGTCAGGCTGCGGGCGGAGGCGCGGGAGGAGGCGCGGACACCGTCACGGCGGATCAGGCGGGCCTGGACGGCGGTCACGACGACGCTCGTGACCAGGCTGATTCCGGCGCCCAACAGGATGAGGAGGAGCGGGTTGTCGTCGAACACGGTGGAGACCTTTCCGGGCGGGGGCCCGCACGGGATGCGGTCACGGGGGTGACGGGGGAGTGCGGGTGTGACCGGGTGCTGGGCGACTATTCGGCACGGTGAGGGTCCTTGTCAAGTGCCCATACATCGCAGACGCGCGTCGTGAACGGCGTCTTCACAGGTCACGCGGGTGTTTATGGGGGTGGGGTCGGGCGCTGGCGACGTGGAGGGCGAGGTTGGGGCTAGATCCCCTTCCTGGAAGGTCTGCCCGGATGGTCGGGGGCGGCAAACCTTCTGTCCACAGCCTGTGGACAGAAGGTTTGCCGAGGTGGGATCACCCCGCCAGGAGTTTGTTCACCGCCTCCGGGGAGAGGATCTCCTCGGTCACCATGGCGGCGCATCCGCGCACGCCCGCGTCGTCCCAGAGCGTGCTCGGCACCACGCGCAGCTGTCGGGTGGCCAGGGCCGTGCACTGCTGGAACACGATCTCCCGCACGCCGGCGACCAGGTGGTCGTAGGCCTCCGACAGGTCGCCGCCCAGCACGATCACCTCCGGGTTGAGCAGGTTGACCGCCCCGGCGAGCGCCTCGCCCAGCCGACGGCCCGCATCCCGGACCAGGGTGACCGCCACGGGGTCGCCCTCGGTCGCCAGGGCCACCAGGTCCTTCAGGCCGTTCAGACGTTGCCCGCGCGCCGCGGCGCTCTCCAGCAGCCGCCGTCCTCCGGCGACCGCCTCCAGGCAGTCGGTGTTGCCGCAGCGGCAGGGGAGCCCACCGCCGTCGCGGACGGGGATGTGCCCGATCTCCCCGGCCGCGCCCAGGGCGCCGCGCAGCATGTGCCCGCCTGACAGGAGCCCGGCGCCGATGCCGGTGGAAACCTTCACGAAGATCATGTCGTCGGCGTGACCGTGTCCGCCCGCGATGTGTTCGCCGAGGGCCATCACGTTCACGTCGTTGTCCACTGTCACGGGTACGGGGAAGCGGTCGGCGACCAACGGAGCGAGAGGCACCCCGGCCCACTTGCCGAGAGAGGGCCGATCCTCGGCGCGGCCCGCGTGGAACTCGACGGTGCCGGGCAGGCCGATGCCCACGCCGCGGACGTCGCCGGGGCCGCGTCCGAGCGCGGCGAGCTGTTCCGTCCAGGTGTCGAGCAGCCAGGGCACCGTGACCTCCGGACCCTGCTCCATGTCGGGGGAGCCGGGGGTACGCACGAGTACCTCGCCGTCCAGGTCGCACACGGCCGCCTGGCTGCGGGCCATCCCCAGGGCGCTGGTGAGGATGAGGCCGCTGGCGGCGTTGAACTCCAGGAGCGTGGGCGGTCGGCCGCCGCTGGAGACCGCCCCGGTGCCCTCGACGACCAGGCCGCTGTCGATCAGCTCGGTGACGCGCAGGGCGACCGTCGGGCGGGAGAGCCCGGTCGCGCGCGCGATCTCCGACCGGCTGGTGGCCGTGCCGGTGCGAATCATCTCCAGGATGTGGCCGCTGGTGGCCGTCGAGGACAAGCGTCCAGGGGTTCTAGCCATGCCTCATTGAATCATTACGTCCCGGTGGCGACGGGATGGCTGGGAGGTTATGTAAAGAAGTGTTCTGAAGTGTGCTTGGTTTTTTACCATACTCGGGCTTAAAGTCGGAAGGGCCGAGTGGAACCCGACACACGGACCACCGGAGGCCACCCCGCGCGTACCCCGCGGTCCGCGCCCACATCCCCGCCCTCCTCTTTCGCTGGAGCAGCCCGAAATGTCGCAGCAGTCCGCGCCCAGACCCACTGACCTGGTGGTCTTCGGGGGTACCGGCGACCTGTCCATGCGCAAACTCCTCCCCTCCCTCTACCTGCTGGACCGAGACGGCCACCTGGACGGGGGAACACGCGTGGTCGCCGTCTCCCGCGACGGTCTCAGCGACGCCGACCTGCGCGACAAGGCCGCCGCCGCGGTACGCGGGCACCACGCGGTCCAGGTCGCCGAGCCCGACGTCCTCCACCGCTTCCTCACCCGCCTCTCCCACGTCACGGTCGACGTCGGCGGGGACCCCTCCGGCTGGTCCGACCTGGTCGACACCCTCGGAAGCGACCGCGACCGCGTCTTCTACCTCGCCGTCCCGCCGATGATCTCCGGTGCCATCTGCCGCGGTCTGGCCGACGCCGGGCTCGTCACCCCGCGCTCCCGTGTCGTCATGGAGAAGCCCCTCGGCCGCGACCTGGCCTCCTCCCAGGAGGTGAACGACGCCGTCGGCGCGGTCTTCGACGAGTCGCAGACCTACCGGATCGACCACTACCTGGGGAAGGAGACGGTGCAGAACCTGCTCGTCCTGCGGTTCGCCAACGTCTTCCTCGAACCCCTGTGGAACTCCCGCTGGATCGACCACGTCCAGATCACCGCCGCCGAGACCGTCGGCGTCGGCGGACGCCGCGGGGACTACGACACCTCCGGCGCCATGCGGGACATGGTGCAGAACCACCTGCTCCAGCTGCTGTGCCTGACCGCGATGGAGCCCCCGGCCAGCTACGACCGTGAGGCGGTCCGCGACGAGAAGCTCAAGGTCCTCCAGTCCCTGAGGCCGCTCGAGGGGGAGCGCGTCGCCGAGGACGCCGTCCGGGGCCAGTACGTCGCCGGAACGGTCCAGGGCTCGGAGGTCGCCGGTTACCTGGACGAACCGGGCGGAGCACCCACCAGTACCGCCGAGACCTTCGTCGCCCTGCGCGCCGAGATCGCCAACTGGCGGTGGGCGGGTGTCCCCTTCTACCTCCGCACCGGCAAGCGCCTGGCGCACAACCGTTCGGAGATCGTGGTCCGCTTCCGCGAGGTTCCGCACACGATCTTTCCCGGCACCAACACCCTCCCCGGGGCGGGCAGTCTCGTCATCCGCCTCCAGCCGGACGAGGGGATACACCTCACCATGCTGGCCAAGACGCCCGGCGCCGGAGCGCTGCGGCTGCGGCCGGTCCCCTTGGAACTGAGCTTCGCCAACACCTTCGCCACCCGCTCACCCGAGGCCTACGAGCGGCTGCTGATGGACGTGTTGGCGGGGGACTCCACCCTCTTCATGCGGCGTGACGAGGTCGAGGCCGCGTGGCGTTGGGTGGACCCCATCATCGAGGCCTGGAACGGCCAGAGCACCACCCCAGAGACCTATCCAGCCGGGAGCGCCGGCCCCGCGGGCGCGCACCGGCTCATCGGCCGCACCGGCCGGACGTGGTACGAAGAGGAGCAGCCCCGATGACCGCGCACACCCCCGCCATCCACCCCGTGATCGCCGACGTCACCGCACGGCTGGCCGAACGCAGCGCCGAGACCCGGTCGGCGTACCTGGCCAAGATCGCCGCCGCGGCCAAGGAGGGCCCCGCCCGTAGCGCCCTCGGCTGCGCGAACCTCGCGCACGGCTTCGCCGCCTGCGGTGTGTCCGACAAGCTCGCGCTCTCCGGCGACGTCACCCCCAACGTGGCGATCGTCTCCGCCTACAACGACATGCTCTCGGCACACCAGCCGCTGGAGACCTACCCCGCGATCATCAAGGCCGCCGTGGCCGAGGCGGGCGGTGTCGCCCAGTTCGCGGGCGGGGTGCCCGCGATGTGCGACGGCGTCACGCAGGGCCGCCCGGGAATGGAGCTGTCCCTGTTCAGCCGGGACGTCATCGCGATGGCCACCGCTGTCGCGCTCTCGCACGAGATGTTCGACGCCGCCCTCATGTTGGGCGTGTGCGACAAGATCGTTCCCGGTCTGCTCATCGGCGCGCTGTCCTTCGGTCACCTGCCGGTGGCCTTCGTGCCCGCCGGACCGATGCCCTCGGGGCTGCCCAACAAGGACAAGGCCCGCGTCCGGCAGAAGTTCGCGGAGGGCAAGGTCGGTCGCACGGAGCTGCTACAGGCCGAGTCCGCCGCCTACCACGCGCCCGGGACCTGCACGTTCTACGGCACCGCGAACTCCAACCAGATGCTCATGGAGGTCATGGGCCTGCACCTGCCGGGTGCCAGCTTCGAGCAGCCGGGTACGCCGCTGCGCGAGGCGCTGACCGCCGAGGCCGGGCGCCGCGTCCTGGCGCACACCGCACTCGGGGACGACTACACCCCGGTCGGTGAGCAGGTCGACGAGCGGGCGATCGTCAACGCCGTCGTCGCCCTCCTCGCCACCGGCGGGTCCACCAACCACACGCTGCACCTGGTGGCCATCGCCCGTGCCGCTGGGATCCAGCTGACCTGGGACGACTTCGCGTCGCTGTCCGAGGTCGTGCCGCTGCTCACCCGGATGTACCCCAACGGCGCCGCCGACGTGAACCGGTTCCACGAGGTGGGCGGCATGGCCTACCTCATCGGCTCCCTGCTGGACGCGGGGCTGCTCCACGAGGACGTGCGCACGGTCGCCGGCCAGGGGCTCGGCCGGTACCGGGAGACCCCGCGGCTGGAGGGTTCCACCCTCACGTGGGGCGACGGTCCCAAGGAGAGCGCGGACACGACCGTCCTGCGCGGGGTGGAGGAGCCCTTCGCCGCCGACGGCGGTCTGCGGATGCTGTCCGGCAACCTGGGCCGTGCCGTCATCAAGGTGTCGGCGGTCGCGCCCGAGCGCCACGTCGTCGAGGCCCCGGCCCGCGTCTTCGGCGACCAGGCCGAACTCCAGGCGGCCTTCTCCGCCGGTGAGCTGACCGGTGACTTCGTGGCCGTGGTCCGGTTCCAGGGCCCGCGTGCCAACGGCATGCCCGAGCTGCACAAGCTGACCCCGCCGCTGGCGGTGCTCCAGGACCGGGGCCAGAAGGTGGCGCTGGTGACGGACGGGCGGATGTCGGGTGCCTCCGGAAAGGTGCCCGCCGCCATCCACGTCTCGCCGGAGGCCGAGGCGGGCGGCGCGCTGGCGTTCGTGCGTGACGGCGACGTCATCCGGCTCGACGCCGTCGCGGGCACACTGGAGGTGCTGGCCGACCTGAGCGGTCGCGAGCCCGCCCAGCCGACGGTGGACTCGTCCGCCGGGACCGGCCGCGAGCTGTTCGCCGCCCTGCGCGGCGCGGTCGGCCCTGCCGAGGCGGGCGCGGGCGTCTTCGGCGTCTGAATCTCCTCAGTTTCCCGCGGCGCCGCTGTCCGATCACGCACCGCGGCGCCGTGAACCCTGACGAATCGACCCTGGAGACGACACATGACGACGATCCCCCGCTCGGGAGCGGACGTGCTCGACCTCGCCCCGGTGATGCCGGTGGTAGTGGTCTCGGACGCGGAGACCGCGGTGCCGCTGGCCCGCGCGCTGGTGGCGGGCGGCCTGCCCGGTATCGAGGTGACGCTGCGGACCCCGGCGGCTCTGGACGCGATCGAGCGGATCGCCGCCGAGGTGCCCGAGGCCGTGGTGGGCGCGGGCACCGTGGTCGGCGTGGAACAGGCGGCCGCGGCCGCCGCCGCGGGGGCGCGGTTCCTCGTCAGCCCCGGGTGCACGCCCGACCTGGCCGCGGCGATGGCCGACACCGGGCTGCCGTTCCTGCCCGGTGTGAGCAGCGTGTCCGAGGCGATGGCTCTGCTGGAGCGCGGTGTCTCGGAGCTGAAGTTCTTCCCGGCGGAGGCGGCGGGCGGCGTGCCGTTCCTGAAGTCGCTGGGCGGTCCCTTGCCGCAGGTGCGGTTCTGCCCGACCGGTGGCATCACGGCGGCCTCGGCCCCGACCTACCTCGCCCTGCCCAACGTGGGGTGTGTGGGCGGTAGCTGGCTGACCCCGGCGGACCTCGTGGCGGCTGGGAAGTGGGACGAGATCACCGTCCTGGCCCGGGAGGCCGCCGCCCTGGAGCGCTGACCCGGAGACGGCTGGACGGTCCACGAACGGGCCCCGGTACGCGACGCTCGTCGCGTACCGGGGCGCTCTGCTGGTGGCCGGCCACGGCCACGCCTTCCTGGAGGAGGTCGGGGTGAGGCGGTGGTGGTCGCTCACACGCGGGCGGGCTCCGGTGGACGGCGGCGCCGGGTGAGCCGGGCCCCGGGTCAGGCGGGCTTGGCGGGGCAGCCGACCAGGTGGTCCTCGACCAGACCGTTGGCCTGGAGGTAGGAGTAGGTGATCGTCGTGCCCACGAACGTGAACCCGCGCCTCCTCAGGTCCTTGCTGATCCGGTCGGAGAGCGGGGTGCTCGCCGGGACCTGGGAGTGGTCGGTGAAGCGGTTGACCACGGGGACGCCGTCCACCCACCCCCACAGGTAGTCGGCGAAGCCGCCGTACTCGTCCCGTACGCGCAGGAAGGCCTGGGCGTTGCGGACGACGGAGGCCACCTTGAGTCGGTTGCGGATGATCCCGGGGTCCTGGAGGAGGGCGTCCAGACGGGACTGGTCGTAGGCGGCGACCGCCTCGGGGTCGAAGCCGTCGAGGGCTCGTCGGTAGTTCTCGCGCTTGTTGAGGACGGTGGCCCAGGACAGTCCGGCCTGGGCCCCCTCCAGGACGAGCATCTCGAACAGGTGCCGGTCGTCGCGGGACGGGCGGCCCCACTCCTTGTCGTGGTAGGCGGTCATCAGGTCCGACGCCCCCCGTGCCCAGGCACAGCGCGGGTCAGCGGAGGTGGTCGCGGCGGGCATGGTGCTCCTCGTCGGCGGTGGGCACGGGTGTGCGGACATTGTGCCCGAGGGGTGGGACATGACGGGCGCGAACCTCGTTGCGGGTGGGGCGGGGGTGGGGGCAGGATCGGAACGTGACGGATATCGAGACACGTTCCGGGGGGCTTGGGCCCGGTCCCCGGCGGGTGCGGTTGGTGCTCCTGACCACGCAGGTCCTGTCAGCTCTGGTGGACGGTGACCTGGTCAAGGCGGGTGAGCTGGCGGAGGTCGAGTTCGGCGCGGGGTTCCTGGCGGACCGCTGGCTGTGGGACTTCCGCCTGGTCCAGCTCACGGAGGACCCCGGAAAGGCCGGATGGCTGGCCTACGCGATGGTTGACGCGGACGACACGGGCAGCCAGCCGAAGGCGGTGGGTCACGGCGGATTCCACGGACCGCCCAACGGCGAGGGCATGGTCGAGATCGGGTACTCGGTCCTTCCGGAACACCGCCGCCGCGGCTACGCGAAGGCGACCGTCGCCGAGCTGATCCGCCGCGCCGCGGCCTCCCCCGGGGTGACCACGGTGCGGGCGTCGATCCGCCCGGACAACGTCGCGTCCCTGGCCACCATCGCCGGTTTCGGCTTCACGCACGTGGGCGAGCAGTGGGACGAGACCGACGGCCTGGAGTACATCTACGAGCGTCCGGTGGCCCTTCCACGGGAGGAACCCGGGGCATAGGATCGACTTATCTTGACATCAAGATAAGGAGCCCGCATGGCCGCCCCCGACACGACCACCGACCTCGGCTTCGCACCGCACCACGTCCTGGTGTGCGTCCCCGCCGGAACCGAGAACGTCTGCCGTGCCTTCTACGTCGACACCCTCGGGCTGGTCGAGATCCCCAAGCCGCCGGCCCTGACCGCCCGGGGCGGGCTGTGGCTCCGCGGCGACACCCTGGAGATCCACCTCGGTGTCGATCCCGGCTTCCGCCCCCAGCGCAAGGGGCATCCCGGCATCCTGGTCCGCGAGATCGACGCCCTGGCCCAGCGGCTCGCCGACGCCGGACACGAGGTCGACTGGGACCCCCACCTGCCCGGTTACCGGAGGTTCTACGTGGACGACGTCGTCGGCAACCGGCTGGAGTTCCTCGCGCCCGCCTGAGGGCCGTTCGCATCGGAGCACACCCGGCGGGCCCGGGCGCGGGTTTCGGGGGGCAGGAGCCCACATCCCCGGGTCGGCGTCGTGTGACCTCCTCACGCGGGCCTTGGGCACCTGGACCGCGGCGATCGGACAGCGTGCGACGATTCGACGAGCGCGGCATCGCCGGGGCGATCCTCGCCGGGCCGGTCAGGGGACGGTGCCGTGCCAGGAACGCCACAGGGACGCGTAGGGGCCGCCCGCGTGGACCAGCTCGTCGTGGGTGCCGAGTTCGGCGATCCGCCCCTCCTCGACCACCGCGACCCGGTCGGCGTCATGCGCCGTGTGCAGCCGGTGCGCGATCGCGATCACCGTCCGACCGTGGAGCACGGCGGCGAGCGACCGCTCGGTGTCGCGTGCGGTGGTCGGATCCAGCAGCGACGTGGCCTCGTCGAGGACCACCGTGTGCGGGTCGGCCAACACGACCCGGGCCAGGGCGAGTTGTTGGGCCCGTGCCGCGTCCAGGGCCGTGCCCCCGGCACCCACCCGGGTATCCAGCCCCTCCGGAAGGGAGCGCACCCAGTCGGCACCGACGGTGTCCGCCGCGGCGAGCAGCGCGGCGTCGTCGGCGTCCTCGGCCGCGATGGCCAGGTTGTCCCGCAGGGACCCCACGAAGACGTGGTGCTCCTGGTCGACCAGGATGACCCGTTCACGCAGCTCCTCCGGTGGCAGGGCCGCGACCGGCACCCCGCCGACGGTGACCCTCCCCGTGCTCGGGGCGTCGACACCGGCCAGGAGCCGACCGAGGGTCGTCTTCCCGGAGCCCGACGGTCCCACGACCGCCAACCGCTCACCCGGACGCACGTCCAGGTCGATCCCGTGCAGGACGTCCCGCCCGTCGACGTAGGAGTAGCGGGCGCCGCGCACCTCGATCCGGTCGTCGGCGGGCACCGCCCGGGTGGTGGGGGCGGGGGTGACCTCGTCGACCCCGCGCAGCCGGGCGAACGACGCGCCGCCGCCCTGGAGCTGTTCGAGCCAGATCATCAACGTGCTGAGCGGCTCGCTCGTCTGCGTCATGTACAGCGCGCAGGTGACGACCACGCCCAGGCTGGCCCCGCCCTCCAGGTACAGGAGTCCGCCCACCAGCAGGACCACTGTCGTGGGCAGGGAGAAGGAGAAGCCCGCCACCGAGTAGAGGACCGTGCGCAGGGCCAGCGTGCGTCCGCGCGCCCGGTACAGGTGTTCCGTGTCGGTGTCCGTGACCTCGATCCGCGTCCGTTCGAGCCCCAGGGCAACCACTGTGTGCCCGCCCTCCGCCGTGGCGGTGACCCCCTCCACCGCGGTCGAGTTGGCCGCTCCCTCCGCGAGGTAGGCCGCCCGGGACCGAAGCAGGTACCAGCGCGCCACCCACCAGGACGGTGGCACCGCCACCAGGATGAGGACGCCCAGGAGCGGGCTGAGCCAGAACACCGCGACCAGGAGGAAGAGCACCTGGAGCAGGGCAGGGACCACTTCGGGGAGGGCGCGGCGCAGGGTCGTCCCCACGGTGCCCACGTCCGCGGTGACCCGCGTCGTGAGATCGCCTGTCCCCGAGCTCTCGGCCATCCGCGCGGGCAGGGCCAGGGTCCGGTCGACGAAGTCCTCCCGGAGCCGGAGCAGCGTCCGCTCGCCGAACCGGAACGCCCCCAGCCGGGTGTACCGGGTCAGGAGCAGATGGGCGATCGCACATCCCACGACACCGAGGGCCAGCCGGTCCACGGTGCCGACGGTCGCGGTGCCGGCCTCCAGGTGGTCGACGATCCTGCCCAGCAGGTAGGGCCCCGCCAACGCCACGGCACTGGTCAGGCAGGCCACCGCCCCGAGCCGGACCAGCGTGCCCCGCTCCGCGCCCAGGAGCCGTCGGGCGTCCCGTCGGACGGTTTCGGGACCGGCCACGGGCAGGGTCTCGGTCCGTCCGGCGCCGTTCCCGTCAGTGCCCATGGTCCGCCCCCGTTCGTTCGGTCGCCCCTGTGTGTTCCGGCGGTCCGGCCGTCTTCGTCTCCTTCGACCGGTCGTCGTCCCGGGTTCGCGGTTCCCTCGACGTCTCCCGCAGGAGGAGCGACCGGTAGTCGCTCCGTCCGGCGAGCAGTTCCCCGTGCGTTCCCTCGGCCGCCACCACGCCGTCGACGAGCAGGACCACCCGATCGGCCCGTTCGAGCAGGAGCGGGGAGGTGCCCACCACCAGCGTGGTCCGTTCCTCCCGCGCCTCGTGCAACCGCGCGATCACGTCCGCCTCGGTCCGCGCGTCCACCGCGGAGGTGGGTTCCACCAGGATCAGGACCTCCGGGTCGGCGAGCACCGCCCGGGCCAGCCGCAGTCGCTGGCGCTGCCCCCCGGACAGGTTGCGGCCCTGGGCCCGCACCTCGGAGTCGAGTCCGTTCCCCAGGGAGGAGAGCACGTCGGTCGCCCCGGCGACGCTCAGGGCCGCCATGATCTCGGCGTCGTTCCGGTCGCCGTGCACCCCGACCACCTCACGCAGCGGACCGGCGAACACGTAGGACTCGTTGTCGCTGACCAGGACCCGGTCCCGGAGCGCCTCCGGATCCAGGTCACGCAGGGTCACACCGCCCCAGGAGGCGTCCGAGGGGTGCGCCAGCCGCTCGACGACCGCCGCCGCCCGGACGGGGTCGGCGGAGACCAGGGCGGTCATCGACCCCGGCGCCACGCGGAGTCCCGACTCTCCGTCGACGAGCTCCGCCGGTCCCTCGGGCCCCGGGTGGGAACCAGTCCCTCCGGCGTGCCGTGGGAGGAGGGCGAGTAGGCGCACCACGCGGCGAAGGGAGACGTGCCCGTGGGTGAGGTTGCCGGCCGCCTCCACGAGGAAGAACACCGGGACCACCAGGACCGCCACATAGCCGTAGACGGCCACCATCTCCCCGACGGTGATCACCTCCGCCACGGCCAGACGGGCGGAGATCCAGGTGACGGCGGCGACGAAGAGCAGCGGCAGGCAGGAGCTGACCGCGGCGAACCAGCTGTCGGCGGCGCCGACGCGATACCCCTGGCCGAGCAGCGCGGCGGAGCGCTCCCGGTATCTCGAGGCGAACCGTTCCCGGCCGCCGAGACCGGTGAGGACCCGGAGCCCGGCGACGATGTCGCCCGCGAGCTCGGTGAGCTCGCCCTCGCGGTCGCGGTACGCGCTCTGCCTGCCGCGCAGACCGCTCAGCATCGGACCGACGCTGAGCGCGAGCAGGGGAACGCCGACCACCACGACCGTGCCGAGGAGGGGATCGATGGTGAAGAGCAGGACGGCGGTCCCCGTGTAGGCGACGACGGCGCCGACACCCGGGCCGGTCATGGTGAGGACGTGCGCGATCCTGCCGACGTCGGTGACCTGGATCGTGGACAGCTCACCGGTGGAGATCCGGCGGGACAGGTCGGCGCCCAGACGTGCCGCGTGCCGCGCCACCACGCGCAGAGTGCGCAGGGAGGCGTCCGCGCGCACGAGCGTCATCGTGCGGTGCCGCATGACGGCCGCGAGGGTGTTGACGGCTCCCGCCGCCAGGAGGGCGAGCACCCAGAACAGGAGGGCGTCGCGGTTCCCGGCGCGCAGGCCGTCGTCGACCGCGCGTGCCACGAGGTAGGGCGGGACCATGAGCCCGACCATCCAGACGGTGCCCCAGAACGCCCCGGTCAGGACCCGGCGGGGTTGGGCGGCGATGAGCCACCACAGGTAGCGCCACGGGCCGCGGGCGTCGGGTGTGCCGGGCGACGCCCAGGTGTCCCCGGCCCGGTCATCGGGGGCGGGCGTGTGCTCCGCCTCCGTGCCGGGGTCGTCCGTCTCCCGGAGACCGCCCCCGTCGGTACGCGGCTCGGATCCGCCCACACGCGTGCCATGGGTCCGTGCCACCCGTTTCCCCTTTTCCGCCCTGCTCACCCTGGTCATATTCCGTCCCGTTCGGACTGGCGGGGATTTCCCCGTCCCCGAGTTCGGATCCCGCCTTTCACGAAGGCCCGCCCTCTTCATGAGACCAAGGCGAACCGGGTTCGGGAAGAGGATGTTGACAGCCTGTGGACGACCGTCGTCGGCGTCGGCCCGGAAACTTTCGGGCTTTTGCAACATCAGTCACATAAGTAACAAAACGCATGAATCGCCATAAAACACATAGTTGGAATAGTTCGCTCATAACGCCTGCGTTGCGAATGAGGGGAAGTGTCTTATCCGACCGGAAATCGCGCATCAACGTGAGTGGCCGAGACGAATGACCGGGAGTGTTGGGTGACGGAGCCCCGCAGTGACAGTCCTGTTGGACAACTCGAAGAGGCGAGGTGTTTCGCTGACCTGATCAGGGCGGAGTGGACCGACGGCGGCGGGCGCCGCCGTCCGGTCATGGTGGTGGAGGGCGGACACGGCCACGGCAAGACCCACCTCCTCCGGTGGATGGGCGCCAACCTGCGCGAGCGCGAGATCCCCCACGCCCACCTCGACCTCGCCGACCCCCGCTACTACTCCGACGTGGCCGCCGTCCTCACCGACCTCGTGTCGGTGACCGCGAACGGGCTGGGCCACCACCGCAGGTACTACGGGCGCCTGGAGTTTCCCCGCCTGTGGATCGCCCTGCTGGCCCTGCGGCTCCGCNNNCGGACGGCGAACCGGGCAGCGACCGTGAACAGGTCGAACAGGTTCTCCAACGGGTCCGCTCCCAGGACCGCGGCAGCCTCGCCTGGCTCGGTGACCGGCTCGACCGGGCGCGGGACCTCATCCCGCCCGGCGAGTTCCTCGGACCGGAGGCCCCCGTCCTCGAGCTCTCCCGCTGGGTCGCCACCGTCGCCAGATTCGGCGCGGCCGGCGCCGACCGCGCCGTCACCTGGTTCCGCACCCGGGACCGGGGACGCAACGACGGAGAGGTGGACGCCCTCGTCGCCCTCGCCCACAGCGCCCGCGAACCCGACCGGACGGACCCCACGCGCGGACTCACCAACCGCCGGATCGTCACCGCCTTCCTGTGCGACGCCCTGCGTGCGGACATGCGCCACGCGCCCAAGCGGCTCAACACCCTGCCCACACCCGTGATCCTCCTGGACAACGCCCACCGCGGCGTGGGGCCCGAGCTCGTCGAGGCTCTCACCCAGGTTCCCGGCAGCGCCGACCCCGAACCGCTCACCGTGGTCGCCACCACACGTGACGGCAGGGACAGCCTGCTGCGCGGGCTTCCCGACCCCCTGGCCGGGCTCGGAGGGGACGCCGCGTGGACCTCGTTCCGGCTCTCCGCCCTGAGCGCGCGCGACACGGGACGCCTGCTCGCCGAGCGGACCGACGGGGAGCACGTCGCCGAGGACCCGGCCGAACGCCTGTGGGAGTTCACCTCCGGCCACCCCGCCGCCACCGTCCGGATCGTCGAGTCCTGGACCGAGGTCCGGGGACGCGGGCTCCACGAGGCGCTCACGCACACCCCCGCCGTGCCCGACACCGGGCGCGCCCAGACCCGCACGACCGAGGAACGCATGCTCGCCGACGTGCTCGGCTCCGACCTCACCGATCTGCCGGAGGACCTCCGTGAGGCCCTCACCACCTGCTCGGCCGCGCGCGACGAGGACGCGGGGCTGTGGCTGTACCGGGCCCAGGACCCCCCGCACACGGCCGGGGAGAACGAACTGCGCGCCCACCCGCTGTGGGACGGCGACCAGCCCACCGTGCTGCGCCGTCTGCTGCTCCGCCGCCTCGCCCGCAGGGAGCGCGGCGGCCCCCACCCCGACTGGTCCGCCACCCACCGCGGGCTGGCCGATTACTACCAGAGCACCGCCCCCGACCCGGACCGGGCCACCGAGAGCGAGATCCACCACCGCCTCAGCGACGGCCAGCTCCTCCGCGTCGCCTGGCACTTCGAGG
>NZ_ANBC01000403.1 GCF_000341125.1 Nocardiopsis lucentensis DSM 44048
GGAGGGCGCCACCGCCGCGACCGAGGCGTGCCTCAAGCTCGTCGCCGCGCGCCACATCCTCAGCGACCCGGACATGTTCCGCACCGACCACCTGCACGCCGTCTGCTCCCAGACCCTCACCGAACTGGCCCAGTACTGCCCGTCCGGACAGAGTCACATCCTCGACGAGGCCAGTGCGCACCTGGAGTACTGGCGCCGCTTCCACGGCACGGCGTGAACCCCCGACATCGGAAGGAAACGAGACCATGGCCGATCAGGAGAGGGAGCCGGCCGGCGGCGGGGTCGTCATCCCCCGTCCCCAGAGGTTCCGGCGGACCCGTCGACTCCTGCTGCCCGTCGCCGTGGCGGTCGTCCTGACGATGGTCGCGACGTCGGTCGTCCTGTGGGACCGGTTCAGCTGCGGCGGCCCGGGCAGCGGGGTGCGGTCCGTCGAGGGCCAGTGCGTGGGGGTCACGGACGGCGGGCACGTCTTCCACGACGACTTCGCCGGGATCCAGGCGCTCATCGCCAAGGAGAACGCGCGGGTCGCGGAGGAGGGCGGCACCGTCGTTCGGATCGCGTTCCTGGGCACGTTCACTTTCGGCGACGTGAGCCCCATGGACCCCGGCCGCGTCCGCAGGGCCCTGGAGGGGGCCTACACCGCGATGATGCGCGCCAACCACTCGCACGACTTCGGTGATCCCAGTCCCCAGATCCAGCTCGTCCTGGCCAACACGGGCGCCCAGCAGGAGCACTGGGAGACGGTCGTGGACGACCTCGTCGCGATGACCTCCGAGCCGGTGCCGCTGGTGGCGGGCGTGGGTATGGGCGTGAGCATTGAGTCCACCCGGTCCGCGGCCCGACGCCTGGCCGAGAACGAGGTCCCCATGGTCTCCTCCGCCGTGACCGCGGACGGACTCGACCACTTCGAGATCCCCGGCCTGCTCCGTGCCGCGCCCAGCAACTCCGAGTACGTGCGCGCGCTCCGGAACTACCTCGACGGGCTCGAGGAGGCGCCGAGGGCCACCCTCGTCTACGACACGACCGAACCCGACCTGTTCGTCAGCACACTGCGCCGGGCCTACGAGGACCAGCTCGGGCAGTACGTGACCGGGCAGGCGCAGGAGTTCAGCGGAACGACCGTGGGGGACGCTCCCCGGGCCGGCCTGTTCGACACCGTCACCCTCAACGTGTGCGTGGCGGAGAGCGACACCGTGCTGTTCGCGGGCCGCGCCCCCGACCTCGACGCGTTCCTCGAATCCCTCGCGGCCCGGTCCTGCGACGACACACCGATCCGCGTGCTGTTCGTCGTCGTCGGGCTGAGCGCCCTCGCCGACGAGGACACGATGGCGCTGCTGGACGAGGGCGACATCACCCTCGTCCACGCCTCGGGCATCGACCCCCGCTGGGCGACCGGTGGCCCGGACGCGGACGTTCCTCCCGGATACGCGGCGTTCCGGTCGGCCTTCGCACGCGAGGTGGACGACGATCCCACGGCACTGCGCAACGGCTACGCCCTGGTCACCCACGACGCGTTCGCGGTCGCGGCCTCGGCCGTGCGGACCACCAACGCCATGGAGCTCGACGGACCTCCCCTTCCTCCCGACGTCCTCCACCAGCTGATGCTGCTCAACAGCGCGCACGTGGTCCCGGCGGGGGCCGGGGTGTTCAGCTACGGCCCCGAGCGCGGCGGGGAGGCGGTCGGTCGGTACGTGCCGGTCGTCGAGCTTCCCCTGGAGGGGGACCAGCCCCAGGAGCGGCCCTACGTCATCGGCCGGTGAGAACCCTCAGGGACCGACCAGCGGGAGCCGGAGCGTGAACGTCGTGCCCTCGCCGAGGGTGCTCTCGACCTCCGCCCGGCCACCGTGCAGCTCGGTCAGGTTGCGCACGATGGACAGCCCCAGACCGCTCCCGCCGGTCTGGCGGCTGCGCGACTTCTCCGCCCGCCAGAACCGGTCGAACACCTGCGGCAGGTCCTCGGCGGCGATGCCGACGCCCGAGTCGGTCACCTCGAACACCGCGTCGTCCCCGTCGGGCCGCACGCGGACGGTGACCGTGCCGGGCGCCGTCGTGTGCCGCAGGGCGTTGCCGAGCAGGTTGCCCACGGCCTGGAAGAGCCGGGTGCGGTCGGCCCGGAGCACGACCTCGGCCGTCTCGGTCACCAGCTCCAGTCCGGCCTCGTCCGCGCGCAGCCGGTAGCTGGCCACGACCTGTTCGACGAGCGTGTGGGCCTCCACCAGCTCAAGGGACAACCGCAGCTTGCCCGCGTCGGCCAGCGCGAGGTCCCGCAGGTCGTCGATGATGTCCTGGAGCAGGAGGGTTTCGCCCACGAGCATCTCCATCCGGTCCGGCTCCAGGTCCGCGACGCCGTCCTGGACGGCTTCCAACCACCCCCGCAGGTTGCTCAGCGGTGTGCGCAGCTCGTGGGACACGTCGCTGACCATGGCCTTGCGCTGGTCCTCCAAGCGCTCCAGGTGCTCCGACATCTCGTTGAACGCGGCGGCCAGCTCGCCGATCTCACCGGAGTCGCTCACCTCGACCCGTGTCGACCACTGTCCTTGACGCATCCGCAGCACGGCGTCCGTGAGGGCGCGGACGGGGCGCACCAGCCGGGTCGACACGGCCACGCTCACCCCGACCGTCAGCACCAGCACCAGCAGCACCACGCTGGAGACCCTCAGCAGGCCCTCGCGGTTCAGGGAGGGTCCGGAGGCGGCGTCGGCGGAGGGGTCGTCGATGAAGAGCAGGGCGGCCGATGCCACGTGCGGGCGGAGCAGCTCGCGGTGGGCGGTGGCGACACAGTCGGCGGTGCGCTGGTCGAGGGCGGGCGCCACCGTGCCCAGGGGGGCGCCCGGATCCGCCTGGGGGCTGGGCGACCCCGGGATCCACCCCTCCTCCAGGGCCCGATCCCGTTCAGTCTCCTCGGCCTCGATCTCCGCCGTTTCCCCGTCCGAGGGGGCCCGCCCGTCCGTCGGTTCCGGTACGACCCACTCCTGCCCGGGGGACGGCTCCGGCTCCTCCTGTGCCTCCGGGGGCGAGGGGGTGGGGGCCTCGTCGGCGGGTGCTCCCGCGCCCGCGTCCGCGGGAACGGCCAGGACCGATCCCGTCGTGCCGTCCATGCGGAACCGCACCTGCGGGTCATCGGTGCCCAGGCAGTCACCGGTGAGCTCGCTCAGCTGCGCCAGGACCGGCCGCTCCGCGTCGGTGGGTTCCTCCAGCGCCGCGAGCCCACACCCGTCCCACAGGTGGGCGACCTCGTCGTAGGGATCGGTCACCTCCAGGTACGGCCGCCCGCTGGGCGCGGTCTCCAGGGTGACGGGGATCCCCGTCACGTCCCGGAGACAGTCGGCCCCCTCCTCCGCGATCTCCGTCAGGTCCTCGCGGTCCGCCGCGCCGAGTCCGAACGGCCCGACCGCCCGGGCGTCCACACGGTCGGACCCCTCCGACACCAGGGTCACGTCCACCGCGAGGGGGTCCACGACCGAGGAGGCGCGCGGTGGGAGCGGCGCCTCCGACCCGGGCTCCGAGTCGGCGATCAGCTGACGGTTCTCCGTGGCCAGGACGATGCGCCGCCCCGTCTCCTCGGCGAGCTCGTCGACGATGTGGTCGACGCCGTCCCAGTCGCGGTTCGTCGCGGCGTAGCCGACGAGTGTGTCGTGGATACGGGTGTCGGCGGCCAGGGTCTCGCCCTGCTCCGAGCTGATCGAGTCCGAGGTGCCCTGCACCGCCAGCCACGCGGTCGCCGTGATGGAGCAGACCGCGACGAGCACGGAGCTCGCCAGCATGCGGGCGAGCAGACTGTGCCGTAGCGCGCCCCTACGGCGCGCCATCGGCCGCGCCGTTCAGCTTGTACCCGACCCCGTAGACCGTGATGAGCAGGGTGGGTCTGCGGTGGTTCGCCTCGAGTTTGCGGCGCAGGTTCATCACGTGGACGTCGATCGTGCGCTCGGTGATGAAGCGGCTGACGCCGTGGATGTGCTCCAGCAGTTGCGCCCGGCTGAACACCCGCCCCGGCTGGGCGGCCAGTGCCTCGAGCAGCTGGAACTCGGCGGGGGTGCAGTCGACGGGGACCCCGCGCAGCTGGACGGTGTGCCGGTCGGGGTCGACCGCGAGCGGTCCCGCGCGCATGACGCGGTCGGTCCGTTCGACGCCTCGGCGGGACCGGCGCAGCAGGGTGCGGACCCGCGCCATCAGTTCGCGCGGGCTGTAGGGCTTGGTGACGTAGTCGTCCGCACCCAGGTCGAGGCCCGTGAGCAGGTCCTCCTCGGTGGAGCGGGCGGTGAGCATCAGGACCGCGACGTCCGACTCGGCGCGCAGCGCGCGGCAGGCGTCCAGTCCGCTCATGACCGGCATCATCACGTCCAGGATCACCAGGTCGGGGACATCACGGTGGTGTTCGGCGACCGCGGCGCGGCCGTCGTGGACCACGCGCACGACGTGGCCCTCGTGCTCCAGATAACGCCGGATGAGGTCGGCCTGGTTCGTGTCGTCCTCGGCGACGAGCACATGGGCGCACACGGGGGTCCTCCGCTCGCTCGTGGGAACGCTGGCGCGGCTTGATCGTATGACCCGCCGACCGGGAGCGGAGACGCTGACGGACAGGGGCGGAAACGGCCCCCAGGTCAGAACACGGTTCCCACACGGCGAACACACAGGATCCACACATTCGTGCGCCAGAGTTCATGACCGTCCGACCGGGTGACACCGCGCCGGACGAGTCCCACACGGTCCCGGAGCGGCTCACCGCCCGGGGCCACTCCCGCCACACGAACCCGGATGGTTCCCATGCGTCGATCCTCGCCGCTTCCGCGCCCGTCCCGGCCCGGACCGCGCGCGGCCCCGCCGCCGCTGGTGACGGCCGTGCTCCTGGCCGCCCTCACGGCGTGCTCGTCCCCCGCCCCGGACGAGGCGGGCGGAGAGGCCCCCGCCGGCCCCCCGGAGGCGGGGGCCCGGATCGCCACGGTCGTCGGTGACTCGATCGACGTCCGCGCCGAGGCGGGCGGGGACGAGGTCCTCGAAACGCTGGCGAGCCCCAACGACCTTGGCGCGGAGCGGACGTTCCTCGTCGAGAGCGTTGAGGGCGAGTGGCTGGAGGT
>NZ_ANBC01000404.1 GCF_000341125.1 Nocardiopsis lucentensis DSM 44048
GCGCCGACGAGGTGGCGCTGACCGGCACCGACTACCGCGTGGAGGTCGACGTCACCGAGTTCGAGTTCACCGTTCTGGAGGCAGATGAGGAGGTGCGCTCGGGGGTCATCGGCACGGGGGAGAGCGAGACGCCCACTCCGGAGGGCCGCTACTACTTCACCGAGCTGCTCCAGCCGCCGGACCCCGAGGGGCCCTACGGCGTCTACGCCTTCGGGCTCAGCGGGTTCTCCGAGACGTTGGAGACCTTCGCGGGCGGTCCCGGCCAGTTGGCGGTGCACGGCACCAACGACGAGAGCGCCCTGGGACAGCGGGTGAGCCACGGGTGCATCCGCGTCTCCAACGAGGACATCACCTGGATGGCCGAGAACCTGCCGGTCGGCACCCCGGTCGAGATCTCCGCCTGAGGAGCGGCCCCGGTTCCGCGGACACGGGGGCGGGACCGGGGCCGGAAGACGGGTGGGGAGTCCCCCGCCCGTCGCGAACCACCCCGGACAACGCAACGAAAGCCGGACCAACGCAACGAAAGGTCGATCATGCGACTGAAGCCCTTCTTCCTCGCCGTCGGAGTCGCCGCGGTGACGCTCTTCGGGGCCGCGCCCGCCCTGGCCGACGACGGCGCGGGTGCTCCGCCCGAGGCGTCCCCCGTCCCGTCCGAGGCCCCGGAGCCGACCGCTTCACCCGGGACTCCCGAGCCGACGGCTCCGGAGGAGCAGCCTGACCCGTCCCCTGTTCCCTCCCCTGGTGAGGGCGCGCCCGTTCCGGCCACTCCGGCCAGCCCCCTGCCCGCTGATCCGAACTACACCGGCTGACGCCGGCCCTCAGAGCCGGGGCGCGCCGACGGGGGCGGGAATCCTCGACGCGGCGCGCTCCGATGACGGGACCCACCGGCGGGGGTGGGTCCCACGTGCCCCCGGCGACCCCGCACGCCGGTCACTCCGGCGGCCGCGGTGGTCCTCCGCTCCTTCGGTCGCCGGGGGCCTCCCCCGCTCGAACGCCCCTCCGCCACCGGACACCGTGTCCCGTGGCGGAGGGGCGTCGTCGTTCGAGGGTGGGGACTCGACGGGGGCGGACCCAGGTTCGCGACGACCGTCCGTCCACCGTGGGCGCCAGACGGCCGAGCGACTCAAGGCTGGCGGGGAGGGGGGNACCTCGTGTTCCCGGACGCGGACGGTCAACCGGTCGGCCGCATGGGCGGCGCCCTGTTCGGCTGATCCCCTGAGACAGGGTGAGACATGATGACGCCCCGTGCGAATGAGACTAGAACTGAGCCTAGCGCACGACGAAGGGCCCGCCGCGTGTGCGACGGACCCCTCGTGACCTGCGGAGGATCGGGGATTTGAACCCCGGAAGGCGTTGCCACCTAACCGCATTAGCAGTGCGGCGCCATAGACCTGACTAGGCGAATCCTCCTGGCTGTGACAAGGGTACAGACCTCATGGGGTGCTGCGCAAAACGAATCGGGAGGCTCACACCCGGCCGTCATCCGATGGCGCGCTCGATGATCAGGTCGGCGTCGCGGCGGAGCTTCTCCACCGCCCTGGACAGGGTGCTCTTGACCGTGCCGAGCGTCACTCCCATCCGCTGGGCGATCTGCGCCTCCGTCAGGTCGTCGTAGTACCTGAGCACGACCGTCGTGCGCTGGCGGTCGGGCAGCTTCTCGATGGCCCGCTCCACGACGTCGGCGAGGTCGCTGCGCCACGTCGGGTCGTCGACCCTCTGCTCGGGGATGTCGTCGGTCGGGTACACGTCCAGGTGGCTGCGGCGCCATTCGGAGATCTGCGTGTTGACCATCGCCCGGCGCACGTAACCGTCCCGGGCCCGCGGGTTCGCGATGCGGTCCCAGGCGAGGAAGGTCTTGACGAGCGCGGCCTGCAACAGGTCCTCGGCGTCCGCGTGGCTGTTGGTCAGCGACCTCGCCATCCTCAGCAGCGCGGGGCCCCGTTCCTCCACATAGCGGCTGAACTCGTCGTACCGGGGCGTCCGGGTCGTTCCCCCCACACCGACCACCGACTTTCAGGCGCGCTCGTGAGCTCAGTCACTTTTCTTCCTCTCACTCTCACACAGCAAACGCAAACATCCAGGAACTTACGCACCACGTGCTGACAAACCGCATGTATGGGGCAATTCGCGCGGTAGCCACGAGCGCCCGTCCCAACTGGGACGCTGTCGCCATGGCCGTCGCGACCGGGGCAATGCCTGGGACATGTCACCGGCACGAACCGGTGCGGGTCGGCGTGTGAGCGCCCGAACGGGGCCGTGAGCAGGACAATGGGCACTGAGTGACGAGTCGGGTGACAAGGGGGCGCGGACGACATGTCAGTGATGACTGGAAGGGGGAGCGATCGCAGGCGGTTCACCGCGGCGGTGCTCGGCCCCGACGCCGTTCCCGAACCCCTCCCACTCAGCGACCGCGTCGCCCGCGGCGTCGTCGTCGACGTCACCTCCTACATGCTGTGCCTGGCCACCACGCGGGGGGAGGAGCGCTTCCTCTTCGAACGGGTGACCTCCTTCTGGAAGGGCGACGAGGCCGACCCCACCGATCTGAGCCCCGGCGACGACGCGGTCGTCCTGTGCTCCCACGACGGCCGCCTGGTCGCCGAACGGGTGTGGGCCCAGCCCGCCCGCGCCACCGGGGTCATCGTCGGTGTCGAGGGCGAGGAGCTGGAGATCGACCCGGGCCACGGTCGTCCGCGGGTGCCCGTGGTCGTCCCCTACCGCTCCTCCGGCCGGATCGGCGTCCGCCACCCGCGCCTGGAACCCGGCTACGTCTTCGACGCGATCGGCGTGTGGCGCGCGGGCGCGGTCTGGGCGACGCGCCCCGCCACCACCCAGCCCCCGTATCCGCTCCACGCCACGCCGCACCGGCCGCCCACGCTCCAGTACGCCGATACCGTCAGTGGGATCGCCACGTGGTACGACCCCGTGCTCGGGCGCTCGTCCCACCTGGACCCCCGCGCCCTGGCCAACGCCGCGGCCTACCCGGCGATCGACCCCGTCGGGCACAGCGAGGGGTGCGACCGGCGTACCCCGTGCGCGCCCCTGCCGCTGCTGTCCACCGGCGCCACCCTGCGCCTGCGCAACGACTGCACGCGCGACACCACGGTGGTGCCCGTGGTCGACTGCGCCGCCGCCGACAGCTGGATCTGCGACCTGTGCCCGACGTGTGGCGGTCAGGGAGCGGGCCGGATCGCCTCCCTCACCATGACCGCGTTCGTCGCCCTCGGAGGGCGGCTGGAGGACGGCTGCTTCAACGCGACCGTGACCGTCGCCCAGGGGGAGGGATGACCATGCTGCCCGAGATCGTCGACGTGGTCCGCGAGGTCCAGCTACCGCTGCTGGCGGTTCTGCTGCTGTTCGGCGCCGTCGCCAAGACCACCACCGGGGCCGCCATGTCCGGCCTGGCCGTCCTGCTGAACGAACGCCTGCGCAGACCGGTCACGGTGGCGTCAGGACTTCTGGAGGCCGTGCTCGCCGCCGGTCTGCTGGTTCTGGCGGGAACGCCGGGCGGCCTGGCGCGCGCCGGTACGGCGGCCCTGTTCGCCGTGTCGGTCGGCGTCCTGCTCCTCGCGCGCCGACGCGACCCCGAGGCGGGCTGCGGGTGTTTCGGCGGACTGAGCCGGGCCCCGATCGGCTGGCGCACGCTGACCCGCGCCGGGCTGCTCTCGGTCGCCGCCCTGTCCACGCTCGGCCTCGACCCGACGGGGTGGCGGGTCGTCACCGACCCGACCGCCACGCACGCCGTGGTCATGGGTGTGGAGCTGGCCGTGCTGGCGGGGGTCAGCCCCGAGCCACGGGAACTGGCGACGCGCCTCCTCAACCGGGAGCCCTGCGCCCTGCGGCCGGTCTCGCGGCGCAGGACCATGGCGCGGTTGCGCTCCAGCGACGTCTGGCGCACCAACCGGCCCGTGCTGCTCGGTACCGAGCCGGAGGACGTGTGGCGGCACGGCTGCTGGCGCTTCCTCCGCTACGACGGCATGCGGCACGGCCGCCGCGTGGACGTGGTCTTCGCGGTCCGGGTCGGCGGACGCGGGCGGACCGCCGTGCGGGCGGTGCTCGTGGACCGGGCGAGCGGGACCGTGGCCGCCTCCTTCGGCGCCGTGACCACGCGCCCGTTGCAGGGCCCGCCCCGCAGACTGCCGCGCCCCCGTGTGGCGGCCAAGCGGGACGAGGCGGTCCGCGACGCCGAACGGCAGGCCCGTGGGCTGCGTGCGGCCCGGGAGCACCCCGCCGCACGGCCGACCGGAGAGAGGGAGACCGACACGGGCCAGCTCGCGTGAGCGCGGTCCGGGCCACGCCGCCGCGGGTCAGCCGAGCATCTGGTCCTGTCGGTCGATGGCGGCCTCGGTGAACGCCGTCAGCATCTCCTCGTAGTCCGCCTCGTCGCCGCCGCCGAGGATGGAGGTCATGCCCAGCAGCGTGCCGTTGCGGTACATGACGCTGAGCATGCGGCTCTCCTCCTCGCCGGTGCGCACCTCGATCAGGAACGCGCGCGACCCGTCGCCCATCTCGGGCATGTCGAGGTCGCGCACGCCGTACTCCGAGGACGTACCGTCGGCGTAGGTGGCGTTGTAGGACTCGCAGGAGCCGGGCGGTTCGACCGCCATCGCTTCGACGGCGGTCTCCTCGTCGACTTCGACCAGCATGCTGGACACCGAGCCCTCGGGCCACTCGTAGGCGGCCACCGACGCGGGCGCGCCGCGCACGCCGTCGAGGTCGCCCCAGCGGTTGGCGGCGTCCACGCATTCGGGTTTGTCGATCTCGGTGGACTCGCGGACCTGCTCGCTGTACTGCACGGTGGCGAGCTCGGAGTAGGTGCCGCTCTCGCTGCCCTCGGGCAACAGGGTGGCATCGCGGACGGACGTGGGCTGGGCCTCCTGCAGCCGGGTGGCGGCCTCGGCGTTGGGGTCGGCCGGGGGCTGTTCCTCCTCCGCGGAGCCGCCGCCGCACGCGGTGAGTGAGAGGCCGATGGATAGGGTCATGGGGAGGGCCAGTGAGCGGATGAATCGCCGACTCCTGCGCACACCGGTGACCTGACCTGCCAAGATCCGTACGGAACCGGCGGGGCGATGACGCGAAAGCATGGTGCTATCTCCTCGTTTGTGCGATATTTCCGCTTGGGAGCGGTGATCAATCCGGGCGCGATATCGCTGATCGTGTCGCGGGGATAACACAAAGTATTGAGGAAGGACAATGGTGTCGGAGCCGAAATCGCCATATCTGCGGTCGGTGCTGGAGAGCATCCCCGCCTACAAGCCCGGCAGGAAGGTCGTCGGGCCCGACGGGCGGTCCATCAAGCTGTCCTCCAACGAGAGCCCCTTCGGGCCGCTCCCGTCCGTGCGCGAGGCCGTCGCCCAGGCGTCCGCGGAACTGAACCGCTACCCCGACCCGGGGGCTACCGCGCTCGTCACGGAGCTCGCCCGGCACCTGGGGGTCCCCGAGGAGCACGTGGCGCTGGGCGCCGGTTCGGTCGGCCTGCTCCAGCAGCTGCTGGAGGCCGTCGGCGAACCGGGCGCGGAGGTCGTCTACGCCTGGCGTTCCTTCGAGGCCTACCCGCTCCTGGCCGAACTGGCCGGGGTGACGTCGGTGCGCGTCCCCCTCCGGGACGAGACCCACGACCTCGACGCGATCGCCGACGCGATCACCGAGAGCACCCGGATGGTGCTGGTGTGCAACCCGAACAACCCCACCGGCACGACCGTGCCCAAGGGCGAGCTGCTCGCCTTCCTCGACCGGGTCCCCGAGCACGTCCTGGTCATCCTCGACGAGGCCTACCACGAGTACGTGCGTGACCCCCGGGTGCCGGACGGCGTCGAGCTGTACCGTGACCGCCCCAACGTCGCGGTGCTGCGGACGTTCTCCAAGGCCTATGGTCTGGCCGCGGTGCGCTTGGGCTACCTGGTCGCCCACCCGCACGTGGCCGCCGCCGCGCGCAAGACCCTCGTGCCGTTCGCCGTCAACCACCTGGCCCAGGCCGCGGGGATCGCCTCCCTCGCCGCCCGGGACGAGCTGATGGAGCGCGTCGAGGCCACGGTCGGGGAGCGCACCCGGGTGCGGGACGCGCTGATCGCCTCCGGGTGGACCGTTCCGCCGACCGAGGCCAACTTCGTGTGGCTGCGGGTCGGGGAGGACACGCTCGACTTCGCCGCCGAGTGCGCGAAGGTCGGTGTCTCGGTCCGCCCCTTCGAGGGTGAGGGGGCGCGCGTCAGCCTCGGTACGCCCGAGGAGAACGACGTGTTCCTCTCCGTCGCCACCGCCTACGCCGAGCGCCGCTAGGGCGTGTTTCTGAGAAGGGCCACCCGAACACGGTCCGAGGCGAAGCGGCGGGACCCGAAGAACACCGCTGGTCGGTAGGACGCCGACGGGGGCGCCCTCCGGCGGAGGGCGCCCCCGAGTGGGCTGGGGACGGGCCGTGGCTACTTGCCCGCGGCGTCCTTGTCGAGCTTCTCCACGATCAGCCGGTACAGCTGGCGGGGACGGCCCGGTTGGAGGGTGCGGTTGGGCGGCAGCGGCCACGCCAGCCCCTCCTCCACCAGGGTCCGCAGGAGCCGCCGGGCGGTACGTGAGGTGACACCGAGCATGCGGCCCGCGTTCTCCGCGTCGACGACCAGGGGGCCGTCCTCCTCAGCGATCTTCTCCGACAGCCGAATCAGCGTCTCCCGGCCCTTGGTCCGCAGCGGTTCGGAGGACTGCCGTGCGGGCGCGCGCTGGGCTGGGACCAGGGAACGACCCTCACGGTCCACCGCGAAGCTCTGACGCGACGCCTGAGCGCGGTTCAGGGCCGCGCGAGCGTGGGCCTCGGCGTCCTGGGTGGTGCGCCCCATGCCGATCCCGACCTCGATCGCGATCCCCAGCTCCGCCTTGATCCGCTCCACGAACGGCGGCTGCCGGAACCCCTCGGTCGCGGTGACCAGGGAGCCGCGGGTCGCGGTGATCATGAACGAATGGTCGTCCAACCGGTGCGCCGTCGCGTTGATCCGGTGGGCTTCCTGGAGCAGTAGCCGGTGCAGCGACAGGCGCAGCTCCTCCCGCCAGTACCGGGGGGTGGACCGCCGCGAGGAGTCGCGCAGCGTGGGCACGTCGACCACGACCACACCCAGCTGTGCCTCCTCCAGCCGGTGGTGTGCTCCCAGAAGCCCGGCGGTCTGGAGGGCGCTGCGCACACCCGCGTTGGTGGGCCGCAGCCGGACCACGGGGACGCCGATCGCCTCCAGCCGCTCGGCCACACCGCGCACGCACGTGATCGCCATCTTGGTGGCCTTGCGCCGCCACAGCCCCTCGTGGAAGGAGGTCAGCTGCGCGGTGTTGGTGAGCTCCTCGTGCACGTGGATTCCGTCCACGGGGAGGTCGACCTCGGAGTAGGCCTCCACGACGTCGGCGCGGCTGAGCACGTCCAGGCTGGCTCTGGTCGGGTCGTAGCGGTCGTCGAGTGTCGCTCGGAGCAGGGCCTCGTGCAGGCTCGCCCCGCCGAGCGGCACGAAGGTGGCGGGCATCGTCAGGACCCCGGCCTTGCGTGCGAACTCGTAGGGGACAGGGCTGGCGAACAGATAGGCGTCGATCGCCGAACCCAGCCTGACGACCTTGTCCGTCGCCTCTTGCTCATCTCGGTACGCGGCGGCGATGAGTCTGGCGTTGAGGGGTCCCGTGGACCCCGGACCCATGAGCATGACCCGTTCGACCACCTCATGGGGCCCTATGACGCCGATCGTCAAATCGCCAGTACGCTGGGCACTCACCTCGGGTTGCTCCCCGCTACCATTCCACGCTCTTCACTATGTGCGCCCACTGGTTTCCCGACCCGATCTCTGTCACGGCATGATTGCCGAGATCGTACCCATTGTGCGGGGCCAAAGAAGATCGTTTTCCATATCAACGCCGAAAGCCCGGGTGGGGGCGACCCCCCACCCCGGCTTGAACTGCGCCTTCGGCTCCTACGAGACGGTGATACGCTCCACGTCGCCGCCGAGCGCGGCGAGCCGCGTCGCGAACTGGGAGTGACCGCGGTCCACCAGATAACCAGGCGCCACGATTGTCTCACCTTCGGCGACCAGTCCTGCGAGGACCAGTGCCGCGCCGGTGCGGAGGTCGTGGGCGATGACCTCGGCACCGCGCAGGCGGGTGGACCCGTGCACGATGGCGCGGGTGCCCTCCACCTCGATCTTGGCGCCCATCTTGTTGAGCTCGTCGGCCAGGGCGAAACGGCCGTCGTAGATGGCCTCGTGGATGTAGCTCTCACCCTCGGCCAGCGTCGCCAGGGCCATCAGCGGCGACTGGAGGTCGGTCGCGAAGCCGGGGAACGGCGAGGTGACCGCGTTGATCGGGCGGAGCTGGACGGAGGGGTCCCGCTGGACGTGCAGGACGGCGCCCTCCTGGGAGAAGCCGACCCCCATCTGCTCGAGTTTCCAGCGGGCCACGCCGAGGTGGTCCAGCTGGGCGCCGACCAGGCTGACCTCGCCACCGGTGGCGGCGACGGTCATCGCGAAGACACCGGCGTCGATGCGGTCGGACATGATCGTGTGCTCGACGGCGGTGAGCTCCTCGACGCCCTCGACCGTGATCAGACCGGTGCCGCCACCGGTGATCTTCGCGCCCATGGCGGACAGGAACTCGATGACGTCCAGGACCTCGGGCTCCAGGGCCGCGTGCTCGATCACCGTGGTGCCGGGGGCCAGGACCGCGGCCATGATGAGGTTCTCGGTACCCGTGTGGGACGGGGTGTCGAGGTAGAGGCGGCCGCCGCGGAGGTTGCTGGCCTCGACGTTGATGTGGTTGCGCTCGGGGTCCTCGGTGACCTCGGCGCCCAGGCGCGCGAAGCCCCGGTAGTGGAAGTCCAGGTTGCGGCTGCCCAGGTTGCAACCGCCGACGCCCTCGATACGGGCGCGGCCGGTGCGGTGCATCAGCGCCGGGACGAAGAGCACGGAGCCGCGGAAGCGGGCCGCGATGTCGGCGGGCAGGACGGCGCGCTCGGGGTCGTTCAGACCGGAGGCGTCGATGACGACGGTCCGCTCGGCCTCATGGAACTCAACCTTGGCGCCCACGTGCTCGGCGAGCTCGAGTGCCCGGTAGACGTCCTCGATGACCGGGACGTTGCGCAGCACCGTACGGCCCTTCGCCGCGAGAAGGGCGGCGCCGATCATCGGCAGGACGGCGTTCTTCGCGCCCTGGATGAACGCCGTTCCGCTGAGGGGGCGTCCGCCGCGGACGCGGTAACGAACCTCCTGGCCCATGCTCTTGTGCTCCTTTGTGAGGCAGATGTGAAAAAAGGGTCGCCCTCGTCGGGCTTCGCTTGTATGCGGTTTGGACGCGGGTGGCCCCTCGAACGTTGCGACCGTCTTGCGCGTGACCTGCGTGGCCAGTGAACCGGTGGTTCGCGACGACTCTATAGCACCCACCCGCGTGTACCGGCCCAGAACGTGGTATACCCGCAGATCGCGGATAGAGTCCCGGCAAATCACCAAAGTGGCATAAGTCTGACGGAAGAGACCAGGGTGGGGGTAGCGCCTCGGGCGATGTTCCAGCGCCCGGACACGACCTCACCACCATACGTGCTCCGTGGGGCGCAGGCCGCGCCGCGTGCGCCGAATCACGCACGCGCCGCACGTCACAGCTCGGGTTTGGTGCCGGTCAGACGCTCGTGGATCTCGACGTAGCGGCTCAGGGTGCGCTCCACCACCTCGGCCGGAAGTTCCGGTGGCGGGGTGTCCGACGCCCGGTCCCACCCGGAGGCGGGCGAGGTCAGCCAGTCGCGCAGGATCTGCTTGTCGAAGGAGGGTTGCGGACCGCCGGGGGCCCACGCGTCGGCGGGCCAGTAGCGGGAGGAATCGGGGGTGAAGACCTCGTCCGCCAGCACCAGCCGACCGCTGGAGTCCCGTCCGAACTCGAACTTGGTGTCGGCCAGGAGGACGCCGCGCTCGCGGGCGACCTCCCGACCCCGGCGGTACACCGCCAGGGTGAGGTCGCGCAGCTCGGCGGCGAGTTCCGCCCCGTGCCGCTCCGCCACGACCTCGAACGAGACGTTCTCGTCGTGGTCACCGACCTCGGCCTTGGTCGCGGGGGTGAAGATCGGTTCGGGGAGCTCCGACCCGTCCGTCAGCCCCTCGGGGAGGGGCACGCCGCAGACCGTGCGGTCGGCACGGTACTCGGCCAGGCCGGAACCCGCCAGGTAGCCGCGCGCCACGCACTCGACCGGCACCATGTCCAGCCGCTCGCACACGAGCGTCCGCCCGGACCAGGACGCGGGCGCGCCCGCGGGCGGGACGTCGGAGACGACGTGGTTCGGGACCAGGTCCGCCAACTGGTCGAACCACCACAGGGACAGCTGCGTGAGCAGGCGCCCCTTACCGGGGATCTCCGTGGGCAGGACCCAGTCGTAGGCCGAGACCCGGTCGCTGGCGACCATGACGAGCCGGCCGTCGGCGGTCGCGTACAGATCGCGGACCTTGCCGGTGTGCAGGTGGGTCAGCCCCTCCACCTCGACGTGCGGGGGCTGGACGACGAAGCCGCTCATCGGATCCCCCCTACAGCTGCGCCGCGGCGCGCTCGGCGATGTCGGCCCGGTAGAACGAGCCGCGCAGCTCGATCCGGCTCACCGCCTCGTACGCCCGCTCACGGGCCTGCCGCAGGTCGGCGCCGGTGCCGACCACGTTGAGGACGCGTCCGCCGTTGGACTTGACGTCGCGCGCCCCGTCCCAGTCGGTGCCCGCGTGCAGGACGTAGGCGCCGTCCAGGGCGTCCGCCGCGTCCAGACCGCCGATGATGTCGCCCTTGACCGGGTCGCCGGGGTAGTTCTCCGCCGCCACGACCACGGTGACCGCCGCGCCGGGCTTCCACTGGAGCGAGCCGATGGAGCCCAGGCCACCCGTGTCGGTGGCCTGGAGGACCGCGCCGATCGGCGTCGCCAGACGGTCCAGCACGACCTGGGTCTCCGGGTCGCCGAAGCGCGCGTTGAACTCCACCACACGCGGTCCGCGCGAGGTGAGCGCCAGTCCCACGTACAGCAGGCCCTGGTAGCGCATGCCGCGCCGGTTCATCTCCATGAGGGTCGGTCGGACGACCGACTCCATGACCTCGTCCACCAGACCCGCAGGAGCCCAGGGCAGCGGCGCGTAGGCGCCCATCCCCCCGGTGTTGGGGCCCTGGTCGCCGTCGTAGGCGCGCTTGAAGTCCTGGGCGGGCAGCAGCGGGAGCGCGTGGGCGCCGTCGCTGAGCACGAACAGCGACACCTCGGGGCCGTCGAGGAACTCCTCGATGACCACGCGGCCGCACTCCCGCGCGTGCTGCTCGGCGGCGGCCCGGTCCTCGGTGACGACGACGCCCTTGCCCGCGGCCAGGCCGTCGTTCTTGACGACGTAGGGGGCGCCGAACTCGTCGAGGGCCTCCGAGACCTGGCTCGCGTTGCGGCACACCCGCGCCTTGGCGGTGGGCACCCCGGCGGCCTCCATGACCTCCTTGGCGAACGCCTTGGAGCCCTCCAGCCGCGCGGCCTCCTGGTCGGGGCCGAACACCGGGATGCCGCGGTCGCGCAGCGCGTCCGCCACCCCGGCCACCAGCGGGGCCTCGGGGCCGATGACGACCAGTTCGGCGCGGACGCGCGCGGCCAGCTCGGTCACGGCCAAGCCGTCGGTCACGTTGATCACGTGGTTCTCGGCCAGGTCCGAGATGCCGGGGTTGCCCGGTGCGCAGTGAATACTGGTGACACCCGGGTCAAGGGACAGAGCGCGGACGAGTGCGTGCTCGCGGCCTCCGCCGCCGAGAACGAGGGCTTTCACTACAGGGGCCTCTTCGTGTTGAAGGCGGACTGACTGTGCGGCGTCGGATCAGACGAGGGAACGCAGTTCGAGCGTCTCGTCGCGGCCCGGGCCGACACCGATGGCGGAGATCGGTGCTCCGGCCATCTCCTCAAGGGTACGCACGTACCGCTGGGCGTTCTTGGGCAGATCCTCGAAACTGCGAGCTCCCGTGATGTCCTCGGTCCAGCCGTCGAGGTACTCGTACACCGGGGTGGCGTGGTGGAAGTCCGTCTGGGTCATCGGGATCTCGTCGTGGCGCACCCCGTCGACGTCGTAGGCGACGCAGACCGGGATGCGGTCGAGGCCGGTGAGGACGTCGAGCTTGGTGAGGAAGAAGTCCGTGACGCCGTTGATCCGGGTGGCGTAGCGCGCGATCGGCGCGTCGAACCAGCCGCAGCGGCGGGGGCNNGGCCCTGCTCGTCGTGGAGTTCCGTGGGGAAGGGACCGGAGCCGACGCGGGTGGTGTAGGCCTTGAGGATGCCGACCACCTTGGTGATGCGGGTGGGGCCGATGCCCGCTCCGGCGGCCGCGCCGCCCGCGGTGGGGGAGGACGAGGTCACGAACGGGTAAGTGCCGTGGTCGATGTCCAGGAGCGTGCCCTGGGAGCCCTCCAGGTAGACCGTCTTGCCCTCGTCCAGCGCCCGGTTGAGGATGAGCGAGGTGTCGGCGACGAACGGGCGCAGGCGCTCGGCGTAGCCCAGGTACTCCTCGAGGATCGGCTCGACCTCGAGGCCGCGCCGGTTGAACACCTTGGTGAGGAGCTGGTTCTTGTCGTTGAGGGACAGCTCGATCTTCTTGCGCAGGATCTTGGGGTCGAACATGTCCTGCACGCGCACGCCCTGGCGGGAGACCTTGTCGGCGTAGGTGGGGCCGATACCGCGGCCGGTGGTGCCGATCCGGGCCTTGCCGAGGAAGCGCTCGCTGACCTTGTCGAGGGCCCGGTGGTAGGGCATGATCAGGTGCGCGTTGGCGGAGATGAGCAGCCGGGAGGTGTCCACTCCGCGTTCGTTGAGCCCCTCGAGCTCCTCCAGCAGGACACCGGGGTCGACGACGACGCCGTTGGCGATGACGGGCACCACGTTCGGGGAGAGGATGCCGGACGGCAGGAGGTGCAGGGCGTACTTCTGGTCGCCGATGACCACCGTGTGACCGGCGTTGTTGCCACCCTGGTAGCGCACCACGTAGTCCACGCGGTCGCCGACAAGGTCGGTCGCCTTGCCCTTGCCCTCGTCGCCCCACTGGGCTCCCACGAGCGTGATCGCCGGCATTGTCTCAACCTCTTCGCTCGACGCCTGACCGAGGCTTTCCCACCCCGAACATGGATGAACCCCTGGCGCAAGGCAGCGACAGGGGCCGTTGCGTATTGAGGGTACACGACCAGTGGTTCCGGGTTCGGGGTGGTGATGTCCACAGGGTGTGGACGGCGTGGAGTGTCCTTCGTCCACACCCTGTGGATACGCGGGTTCAGGCCTTGAGCGCCTCGGCGGCCTCGGCGCTGGACTCGCGCAGGAAGGTCGAGCAGCGCTCGGCCTCCTCCGTCTCACCGATCTCACCGGCGGCCGTGCCGAGCGCGTGCAGGGCGCGCAGGAAGCCCTGGTTCGGCTCGTGGTCCCAGGGGATCGGCCCGTGGCCCTTCCAACCCGCGCGGCGGAGCTGGTCCAGGCCCCGGTGGTAGCCCGTGCGCGCGTACGCGTAGGCGGTCACCGGCTGGCCCTGGGCGAGGGCGTTCTCCGCGAGGAGGGCCCAGGCGGCGGAGTAGGACGGGAACCGGCCCGCGACCGGAGTGGGGTCGTCGGCCGCGGCCAGCGCCTCGCGGGCGTCGGCGTCGTCGGGCAGGCGGGTGGCGGGCGGTTCGCCCAACAGGTTCTGGTGCAGGTTCATGGGCCCAATCCTGCCATCGGGCGGGCCTCACCGCTCGGCCTCCACCCTCAGATGCACGCGGGTGGTGGCGCCCCGGGTGGCGGCGTGGACGGCCACCGCCGCCAGGGCCGCCGTGACGGCCAGGCCGGACACCGTGCCCGGCGGCAGGAGTTCCGGGGCGACCCACCCGTCGCCGTCCGCGTACGCGTACGGGACCACCCGGTTCAGCCCGGGGGCGAGATTGCAGGCGGCGGCGCCCGCGAACACGCCCGCCAGCACGGCGGCCCCCGCGACCACCGGGCCGAGGAAGGGGGCCAGCAGATACACGGCGGAAGCCGCGAACAGGACGTTCGTGACCATCAGCCACCGGTGGTCGACCGTCAACGCCGTGGGCAGGACGGCCAGGATCGCGAGGACGGGGAGCGCCACACCGACCGCGGCCACCGCTGCCGCGCGCAGCCGGGTGCGGACACCGCCCAGGCGCTCCCAGACCCACAGGCGGGGCCGGTTCCACCACGCTCCCGCCGAGGCCGCGCACACGCACAACAGCTCCGCGACGGGGACGCGCTGCTCCTCGTGCGGCCAGTCGGCCACCGCCACCGGTACCACGGTGCCCGCCGCCGCCAGACCGAGCGCCGCGGCGGCCAGGGCGGTGAGTACGGCCCCGGCCATCGGCAGGAGCGAGGGGCGCGTGATCACGTTCGCCACGGCAGTTCCCCCGGATTCACGTCGCACGTCGACAGGCGTTCGGGGTTCCGCCGGATCCACTCCCGAACCCGCTCGGGGGCGGCTCCGGCGAACACCCCGTCGTCGACCGGTCCGTCTTCGTGGGCACGGGTGATCAACCAGGCCCGAAGGTCCGCAAGCACGGCGGCCCGGCGTGCTTCGGGCGGTGCGTCCGCCGCCAGACTGGCCACGCCGCCGGACCCGCAGCGGAACACGTCGGGTACCAGCCACTCCGCGGCGGGGGAGGGCACCTCCTGTTCCGGCTCCCATCCCGGGGGCACACCCACCCAGAGTGTGCCCTTCCGGCTTTTTCGCACTATCTCTCCGTCGCTCTCGGCCAGGCTGAGGTCGCGGACCTCGTCGGGCGCCGCGTCCGCGAGGCCGTACGCGGCGAAGACGGGTGTGGCGAGGTCGGCGATCGTGGTGAGTTCGTCCCGGTGCCCCTCATGGACGCAGTAGCGGACGCCCGCGCGCTCCGAGCAGACCTCGGTGCCGTTCCCGGCGTGGGCCAGGAGCGGGAACGGTCGCAGGTGCGGCAGGACGACGGCCACGGCCACGGCGGCGACGGCCAGGCCGTATCCGGCCGAGAATCGTCGCGGAGTCCGCAGCAGTGCCGCGACCGTCCACGCGAGCGCCACGGCCAGCAACAGGAAGAACCCGATCCGGTAGGGGCCGACGGCCGTGCTCTCCCGTGTGCCCAGGGAGGGGGAGACGGGCGGTTGGAGGGAGAGCGCGCTCCAGGCGTCCGAGACCAGGGGCAGGCTGGCGAGGAGGAACACCAGGCCGACCGCGACGGGGACGGCGAGCGGGCCGCGCAGCGTGACACCGCACAGGTAGCCGAACAGGGTCAGGGCGGCGAAGCCGGTCAGGGCGCCCGCGATGGCGGTCAGATCCGGGACCCCCGCTCCGTACGCGGCGACGGCGAGGGTGAGGGGGAACAGCCCCACCAGGTAGGCGGTCAGGCACCAGCCCGTCACCACCGCACAGTGGCGCCATGGAACGTCCCGTTCCACGCGTGGTTGCCAGCGCTGGGCGAACACCAGGCCGGGCCGGGTGAATCGGGCGCCCACCAGGGCGGCGGCCCCCGCAGCCACCACGACGGGGAGTCGGGCCCGCGTGCCCACCTCCGCGGACAGGTACACCCAGTCGAGCGCCCGCCAGGACAACTGGCTCCAGGTGTCGGCGAGGGTCAGCACGAGGATGAGCGCGGCCGGGACGAGGACGAACACCGGCGGTAGCGGCCAGAACAGGACCGAAGCCCGGGTTCGGGTTCGGGAGCAGGTGGACGTCATGCGCGTTCCCCGATCCGCGTGATCAGCCGGTCGTAGGCCCGCTCGAAGCCGGAGCCGTAGGCGCTTCCCGCGGAGGTGTCCTCGATCATCGCTTCCAACTGGGGGAAGGTTCCGTGGAACTCGATCCGGCCTCCCGCCAGCACGCCGATCCGCGAACACAGGTGGGCGACGTCCTCGATGAGGTGGGTGGAGACCAGGACGGTCCGGTCCCGGCCGAGCCGGGCGACGACTTCGCGGACACGCAGCCGCTGCCCGGGATCGAGCCCCGCCGTGGGCTCGTCCAGGACCAGGACTCCGGGGTCGTGGGCGAGCGCGGCCGCGATGCCGACCCGCTGCCGCTGGCCTCCGGACAGCGTCCGGGTGCGGTGCCGGGCGAGATCGGCGAGATCGACCAGCTCCAGGGCCCGCAGGGCCGCCGCCCCGCACTCCCGCCGACTCAGGCCGTGTGCCCAGGCCGCGTAGGCGACCGTGTCCGCCACGGTGAGTTCACCGGCGAGGGAGAAGTGCTGGGGCACGAACCCCAACGCCCTCCGCGCGCCTTCCCGTCCACCCGCGGTGGCCAGGTCGTGGTCACCGACGAGCAACCGTCCGCCTCTGACCGGGAGCAGTGTCACCAGGAGCGACAACAGGGTGGTCTTCCCCGACCCGTTGGGCCCGAGCAGTCCGGTGACACCGGGATCGACGGTCCAGGAGAGGCCGTCCAGGACCCTTCTCCCACGCCGGTACCCGAAATTCAGGTCCTCAGCGGTGACGCGCATGGGCTCGTCCGTTTCCACTCTCGAACTCATGTGTTGGCCGGTGGGGGATTTCGGTCGGACTTTTTAGTCCGGATCGATCAGCACCGTTTGACACGTGCTGAGGAGATCTTATTTCCGGTCGAACTCCGGGTTTCGGTGAAGTATGTTCCCATTCCATCACAGCCGCCGCGCGCCGTGAGACTTCCAGATGAGAAATTGGTCCTGGTGGTTTCGGCCACGGCTGAATCAGGCCACGCGGGACGGTGTTTGCGAACCTGAACGGTGAGAGTGACCCAGCCGCCACACTCAGTGCGGGACCCGCTTCCAGAGATCATGTTCCCGTACTGGCTTGGGATGTTCGCGCCGAGGCCGCACGCCGCGGCCGCCCGGTTGGTCACGGTGTCGGTTCCGGCCGACGCCGCCGTGGAGGCTCCGACGAGCGCGGTACCCACCGCTAGTACGCCGACCGCCAGGGTGCGCGTGATGCTGTTCCTGGTCTTCAATTTTCCTCATTCTCCGCCGAGGGGTAGGGGCGTTGAGAAGAATTCCCGGGCGCGCACCGCTGAAACGGGGGTGTGGACAACCTTCTTCCCGATGGGCGATTGGTCATGGTTTGTTGGGTAATGTGGCCAAGATATTCCGTGTATTTGAGCTCTGGACTGTGGAAAACCTGTGGAAAACGTGAAGGGGGTTCGCGGGCGCACCCGCGAACCCCCTCGTCGGTCGGTCCTACTTCATCTTGTTGCCAGCGGACTTCAGCTGCTGGGCCGCCTCCACGATGCGCGCGGCCATGCCCGCCTCGGCCGCCTTGCCGTACGAGCGCGGGTCGTAGACCTTCTTGCTGCCGATCTCGCCGTCGACCTTCAGCACACCGTCGTAGTTGCGCATGATGTGGTCGACCACGGGACGGGTGTACGCGTACTGCGTGTCGGTGTCGATGTTCATCTTCACCACGCCGTACTCGATGGCCTCGTGGATCTCCTCCAGGGTCGAGCCGGAGCCGCCGTGGAACACGAAGTCGAACGGCTTGGCCTTGCCGTACTTCTGGCCCACCGCGTCCTGGGCCTCCTTGAGCACCTCCGGGCGCAGCTTCACGAAGCCCGGCTTGTAGGAGCCGTGCACGTTCCCGAAGGTCAGGGCCGTCATGTAGTAGCCCTTCTCGCCCAGGCCCAGGGCCTCGGCGGTACGCAGGGCGTCCTCGGGGGTGGTGTAGAGCTTCTCGTTGATCTCGCCGACGATGCCGTCCTCTTCGCCGCCGACGACACCGACCTCGATCTCCAGGATCGTGTTGGCGGCCTTCGACGCGGCCAGCAGCTCCTCGGCGATCTGGAGGTTCTCCTCGAGGTCGACGGCCGAGCCGTCCCACATGTGGGACTGGAACAGCGGCTCCTGGCCGCGGCCGACGCGCTCCTTGGAGAGCTCCAGGAGCGGCCGGACGAAGCCGTCGAGCTTGTTCTTGGGGCAGTGGTCGGTGTGGAGGGCGACGTTCACGGGGTACTTGTCGGCGACCACGCGCGCGAACTCGGCGAAGGCGACGGAACCGGTGACCATGTCCTTGACCGAGGCCCCGGAGAGGAACTCGGCGCCGCCGGTGGAGATCTGGACGATGCCGTCGGTCTCCGCCTCCGCGAAGCCGCGGAGGGCGGCGTGGAGCGTCTGGCTCGAGGTCACGTTGATCGCCGGGTAGGCGAAGCCCTGGGACTTCGCGCGGCTCAGCATCTCGGTGTAGACCTCGGGGCTGGCGATGGGCATGCTTACTCTCCCTGGAATCGGCCTGGAGCGAGCGGCCGCCGGTCCTTCGCCCGGCGGCACCCCACGTGCGTTGCCCCGGTGGAGGCCGGCCGCCGGGGGGATGGCCCATGGGGAGGGCCGCGTCCGGGGGTGTCCACCAGGTGTGAATCCAGTATCCCGAATGTGCGGAGCCGTTCAACAGGTCTAGACCAAATTGACCCAAAGTAGGCACGTAAGCGCAGTTCGTGGGCTTGCTTCTCGGAAGCCACGTCCAGCACGGACTTCGGATCGTGCGCGATGCGTACGAGAGTGGCCGGATTGATGATCACGTGAGGTATTCGGGCGTCTGCTGTCGCTTTTTGCCGTGATACACGCTACATTCAACGCCGTGGGAAGGCACAGGAATGATCCGCGCGGCGTTGGCCAGGTGATGGCCATCGTCGGAGCCGTCCTGCTCCTGGTCGCTCTGGTGGCCCTCGGAGGTTATTTCCTCTATCGGTCGCTGCCGAGTGACGGCGCCAGCGTCAGCGCCAACGCGTCGGGAGCCTCCTCCGACGGGGAGGAACCGGAGAACATGGGCGTGCTCTACGTGCGCGTCATCGGCGAGTCCAGCAACGTCTTCGTCCGGGAACCCGGCGGGGACGTCCTGCACGATCAGGTGATCAGGCAGGGCAGCTCCATCACCTACGCCGAGGCGCCCGAGGCGGGCCTCGAGGTCACCATCGAGGATCCCGCCGCGGTCGAGGTCTTCGTCAACGGCAACCAGCGCGACATCTCCGACCGCAGTGAGGGCTACACCTTCACCATCGACGGCTGACCACGCGTCGACGGCGGGGCCGTCGACCCCGCCGTCGGAACGCTCCGCGCCGGATACGGAGCCACTCGTGCGCGCCGACCCGTGACCGGGTCGACGGAACCGGTACCTGGGCTCAGAGGTCCAGGTCGGAGGCCTCGAACACCGCCCGGTACTCCAACCCCTCCTTGGTCACGCGCTCACGCGCGCCGCGGTCCATGATCAACGCGACCGCCACGACCTCGGCGCCCGCCTCCCGGAGCGCCTCCACGGCCGTCAGCACCGAGTTGCCCGTGGTCGAGGTGTCCTCCAGGGCGAGGACGCGCCGCCCCTTCACGTCGGGGCCCTCGATCCGGCGCTGGAGGCCGTGCGCCTTGCCCGCCTTGCGCACCACGAAGGCGTCCAGCCTGCGGCCGCGCGCGTGGGCGGCGTGCAGCATCGCGGTCGACACCGGGTCGGCTCCCAGGGTCAGCCCGCCCACGGCGTCGAACTCCAGGTCCGCGACGTTGTCCAACATGACCGAGCCGACCAGCGGCGCGGCCTCCCCGTCCAGCGTCACCCGGCGCAGGTCGACGTAGTAGTCGGCCTCCATTCCGGAGGACAGGGTCACCTTCCCGCGGACGACCGCCTTATCGTTGATCTGACGCAGGAGTTCATCACGTTCGCTCATGATCAGTGAGCCTAGAACACCGGGCGGCCCGGCGCGGACGCCGCCGTCCAGGTGAGGAGGGGTGGCCGTGCCAGGACCCGAGGGCATCGTCCGGGTGGAGACCACCGTTGACAGCCGGGAGGGCGCCGAACGGGTGGCACGGTCGCTGATCGAGCACCGTCTCGCCGCGTGCGCTCAGGTCAGCGGACCGATCACCAGCTTCTACCGCTGGGAGGGCGAGGTCCAGACCGACGAGGAGTGGATGGTGGTCGCCAAGACCTCCGCCGATCGGGTGGACGGTCTCACCGCGCACGTGGTGGAGGTGCACCCCTACGACGTCCCCGAGGTCGTCGCCGTCCCGGTCACCAGAGGCAACGCGTCGTACCTGTCGTGGGTGGGAGACGAGACGCGGGGTGGCGGCACCGCGTGATCGCCGTCCTTCTTCCCCCACCCCTCGGACGTCCCTCACGCCTCCCCCACCTCGCGGAGCGGCTGGTCGACCGGGGCGTCACCCCCATCCGGCCGGAGACGGGCGGAGACGAGACACCGCCGCACGCGGCCCGCTACGTGGCACGCGCCAGCATGGAGATCAATCGTCTGGTGGCCGCGGCGAGTCCGGTCGCCCTGGTCGGCGAGGGTGACGCGGGCCCCCTCGTCGGCGCGGTGGGCGCGGCGCAGCGGGCCGCGCACCGGCCGGTGTTCGGGTACGTCCTGGTGGACGCGCTCCTGCCCCAACCGGGCAGCCCCACCCGTGCGGAACTGGAGCGGGCCCAGAGCCCGGAGGGCGCGGTGGGCGACGGGGGAGAGGGCCGCCGGTCGGACGAGCCTTCCGCCTACCGGTCCGAGCGCCTGCCGATGGTCGCGGACTGGCCCGACGCTCCGTGCGGCTACCTGCTCACCGATCCGTCCCGCGCGCACGTGGCGCGCCTCGCCCGGATGCGCGGCTGGACGGTGCGCGAGACCGCGCCGGAGGAGGCCGCCGAGGCCCTGCGGGAGCTGCTGACCGAGCTGCGGGGGACGGGCTGAGGGACGCCGCTCCGGGCGGGACGGGCGGTCGGGTGCGCGAAAACCAGGTGACGTGCGTGTTCCGTGGGGCGGAGAATCGGCGCATGCTGAGCACCTACTTCCCACCGATGGGACTGCGCCTGACCACCCCGCGCCTCGAACTGCGGCTGCCCGGCACGGAGGACCTCGGGCGACTGGCGCAGACCGCCGCCGGCGGGATCCACGAGACGGGTTCGATGCCCTTCGCCGAGCCGTGGACCGACGGGACCCCGGCCGAGGTGGGGCTCAGGGCGGTGCAGTACAACCTGGCACGGATGGCCGAGGTGGGGCCGAAGAAGTGGAGCCTGAACCTCGTCGTGGTCCATGAGGACACCGTGCTCGGGATCCAGGACATCGGGGCACGGGACTTCGCGATCACCCGCCAGGTGAGCACCGGGTCGTGGCTGGGGCGCCGCCACCAGGGGCGGGGGTTCGGAACCGAGATGCGGGCGGCCGTGCTGCACCTGGCGTTCGCGGAGCTGGGCGCGGTGGCGGCGGAGACGGCGGTGTTGGAGGGGAACACGGCCTCGGAGCGGGTGTCGCGCAAACTCGGGTACCGGCCGAACGGCGCCTCACTGACGGCGGTGCGCGGTCAGGCCGTCGTGGAACACGGGTACAGACTGACCAGGCAGGACTGGGAGAAGCACCGCACGGTACCGGTCACCGTGACGGGGTTGGAGCCGTGCCTGCCGCTCCTCGGCCTGGCGGCGGCCGAGTAGGCGGNGGACCGGGACGGTGCGCCCGGCACCGCCTACGGAGGAGGCCCTGACCGAGTGCCGCGCGGAGACGGCGTTCGGGCACATGGCCGGGGCCGATCGGTCACGGGTGTCCGTAGCCGACGGGCGGGTCGGTCCGGGGCATCCGGACGTGGTCGAGACGGGCCCAGACCGGCGTTCCTTGGACCACCATCGTGCGCGCGGCCCTGTCGTGGAGGCACCGGCGGCGTTCCTTGTCGCGGTAGAGCCAGAGGGCGTTGGTGATCGACCAGGGAAGCAACCAGTTCACCAGGTTGGTGTGCCCGGGGGCGTACATCAGTGCCCGGACGAGGGCGCGGCCGGCGGTGACCTTCCCGCCGTCGTCCGCGTTCACGACCCACAGTCCCATGATGCGTTTGCCGACGGTGCGGCCGCCGAAGCTGACCTGTGCCCATTCGAGGAGGACGGGCAGCAGGAAGAAGTTGACGACGTAGAGGGCCGTGAAGGTGTTCCGCGCGGCGGTCCCCTCCATGTCCTGGCCGCCGATGGCCATGGTGATGAAGGTCGCGGCCAACATGGCGAGGAACCACGTGATCCCGAAGGCGATGGTGTCCAGGACGCGCGCGACGAACCGGTTCCCCGGAGTGGGAACGAAGACGGGTTGCTGGTGGGGGCCGGTCAGGGGCGGGGCGGGGGGCTGTCCCTGCCACCCCTGGGCCCCGAGAGGCGCTGCCTGGTACCCGGCGTACGGCGGAGCCGGCGGGGGGCCGGGGTGTTGGTACGGCCCCGGGTGCGGTGGGGGCCCGGTCCGGGGTCGTGCCATATCGCCGGGGGATCCGTGTCGGGGGTGCATGTCACTCCTGGGGAGCTGCTGTCAGGGGTTCGACCGTCCGGTGCTGCTCCGGGCCGCCGGGACGCCGCGCGTCGGCGGTGGGCCGGGGCCGCCCTGCGGGTGGGGGCCGGGCGTGAGCCGAGCCGGGGGCGTGTAGGCGTCACGTCACTATAGGTAGAGAGATCCACCCGATGCGTCGATTTCGGGGGATGTGGCCGTTTCCGGTCTCGGGTCACCCCCGGCCGGAGTCGCCCGACTCCCGCAGCGCGGTCTGCATCAGCCGGGCCGAACCGCCGCGCGCCACCCACTTGCCGCGCCCGGGCGGCTGCGGCGAGGCG
>NZ_ANBC01000405.1 GCF_000341125.1 Nocardiopsis lucentensis DSM 44048
CATCACCAGGGCGCCCGTACCGATCTCCCGGATCGCCTGCACCAGCGGATCGAACAGACCGCGCCCCGCACCGGCCACCCGGCGCGCCACCACGAAGTGCAGGCCGATGTCGCGCCCGTTGGACACGAACGGCACGAACGGTGCCAGCGGCTTCTGACCCGCCGTCGTGAGGACGTCGTAGTCGTCGGCCATCACCACGATCCGCGGGCCCTTGATCGACCCCGGCTCCAGCGCGTCGAGGTCCCCGTCCTCCGGCAGACGGCCCTCCACCTCCTTGGCGACGCCGCCCGCCAGCCCCGCGCACACCCGCGGACTGCTCGCGTAGCCGCCCATGTACTCCTCGGGAACCACGTTGCGCAGGGTGCGCCGGGGGTCCATCACCGCGAACACCACCTCGTCGGAGCTGTACCGCTCCACGAGCCCCTCGGCGACCAGGCGCAGCAGGTTGGTCTTCCCGCACCCGCCGTCGCCCAGGACCAGCAGGTTCTGGTCGTTGTCGAACAGGTCGAGCAGCACCGGCTCCAGCGCCCGCTCGTCCACCCCGATCGGCACCTTCTTGGGCTCGGTGTCCCGGGTGGGAAGGGTGCGCGCCGACAGCTCGTGCGGCAGGATGCGCACCTCCGGCGCCCGCTTGCCCTTCCACGCCCGGTTCACGGAGCGCACGGCGGCCTCCACGACCTCGCCCAGGTCCTCGTCACCGGCCACGCCGTCGAACCGGGGCAGCGCCACCTGCCCGAACAGCTCCGCGTCCGTGAGCACCCGGCCGGGTGCCTTGGCGCTGACGGTCTCCGCCAGCTTGCGGTCGATCGTCGACTCCGACGCGTCGTTCAGGTGCAGCTCCACCTTCTGCCCGAAGTTGGACTGCACCGCGATGCGCACGTCGTTCCACCGCAGCATCCCCGCCACCACGTGGACGCCGTACCCGCCGCCGCGCTGCAACAGGTCGGTGACCATCGTGTCGATGTCCTCGAAGTCCTTGCGGATGGCGCCGAACCCGTCCACGCACAGCACCACGTCGGCGCTGGCCAGCTCGGGCACGTCACCGCGCGCGTGCATGCGCCGCAGCTGCTGCACCGAGTCGATCCCCCGGTCCCGGAAGACCTGCTGCCGGTGGTCCAGCATGCCGCGCAGCTCCTCCACGGTGCGCCGCACGCGCTCGGAGTCGGTGCGCACGGCCACGCCGCCCACGTGCGGCAGTCCGGCCAGGGACTGCAACCCGCCGCCGACCAGGTCCAGGCCGTACACGGCCACCTGCTGCGGCGTGTGGGTGAGCGCGAGGGACAGGACCAGCGTCCGCAGCAGGGTCGTCTTGCCGCTCTGCGGGCCGCCGATGACCGCCGCGTGCCCGCCCGAGGCGGTCAGGTCCAGCTCCCACACGCCCTGCCACTGTTTGGTGGCGTCGTCCAACAGCCCGATCGGGATCCGCAGGTACCCCCGTTCGCCGGGGAGCCGCAGCCCCCGCTCGGTCTCCTCGGGCTCCCCGACCACCGCGTCCAGCGTCGTCACGGGCGGCAGGGGTGGCAGCCAGATCTCGCGTGTCCGCTCCCCGTGCCGGGAGAACTGGCCGACCATGACGTCCAGCAGCGTGGGACCGACCGTGCGGGAGGGCATCGGCGACTCCTCCGGGGCGGATTCGGCCTCCTTCACCGCCGAGGTGTCGTCCTGCTGGTTGTAGGCGGTGTACGGGCGCACCGACGGCGCGGTGTCGTCCTCCTCCTCGGCCACCGGGCCGCGGTAGGGGCCGGACACGTAGCCCGCCTTGAACCGCTGGTAGACGCTGGTGTCCACCTTCAGGTAGCCGAAACCGGGCAGTGACGGCAGATGGAAGGCGTCGGGGGTGTTGAGCACGGTGCGGCTCTCCTCCTCGGAGAAGGTCCGCAGGCCGAGCCGGTAGGAGAGGTAGGTGTCCAGACCACGCAGCTTGCCGCCCTCGATGCGCTGACTGGACAACAGGAGATGCACGCCGATGCTCCGGCCGATCCGACCGATGGACAGGAACAGTTCGATGAAGTCGGGGCGCGCGGTCAGCAGCTCGCCGAACTCGTCGATGATGACGAGCAGGTGCGGCAGCGGCGGCAGGCTCGGGTCGTGTTCGCGCTTGAACGTGTAGTCGCCGATGTTGGCCACGTTTCCCGCGTCGCGCAGCACCTGTTGGCGGCGCTGCACCTCGCCCGACAGGCTGGAGTACACGCGCTCGATCAGCGCGGCGTCGTCCTCCAGGTTGGTGATCACACCGGCGACGTGCGGCATGTCCTCGAACGGGGCGAAGGTGGCGCCGCCCTTGTAGTCGACCAGGACCATGCTCACCCGCTCGGGCGGGTGCGAGGCGGCGAGCGCCAGGACGAGGGTACGCAGCATCTCGCTCTTGCCGGAGCCCGTCGCGCCCACGCACAGCCCGTGCGGGCCCATACCCAGCTGCGCGGACTCCTTCAGGTCGAGGACGACGGGTTGGCCCATGTCGTCCACGCCGATGGGTACCCGCAGGAACGCGCGCTCACTGCGTGGGGACCACAGGCGCTGCACGTCCATCGAACCGGGGTCCTGCACCCCCATCAGGGAGGGGAAGTCGACGTTGCCGCCCTCCTGGGCGCTCTCCTCGACCGACTCCGGGGAGAGCCGCAGCGGCGCGAGCATACGCGTCAGGCCCATGAGGGCGGCCGCGGAGACGTCGTCCACGGTGCCGGTGGTCACGACGGGGTCGGCTCCGCGCAACTCCTCGACCCGGACCTGGTCACCGGTCACCGTGACGCGGACGTTGACGTCGCTGGGTTCGTCGATCTGCCGCGACACCAGGTGCAGCACGGTCACGCCCAGGTCCGCGGGGCCGAGCGCGTGGTCGGGGCGGACCAGTTCCGCGGCGACCCTGCCGTGGGTGTCGTGGACGACGAGCAGACGGCGGAGCATCTGGTACGCCTCGCGCTTGCCCATCCCCCGTCGCACCTCCGACGCGAAGTCGGTGCGCGAACGCAGTTCGTCGGCGAGCAGGCCGCCCAGCTTTCCGGGGTCCGGGGCGATGAGGCGGACCGCGGCGCCGCCCTCGCGCCGCTGCGGGTCCAGGACCTGCGGCAACCACGGCAGCCAGGTCCAGTCGTCGGCGTTGTCGGCCGGGTAGGAGACCGCCAGGCCCGCGTCCTCGGGCGCGTGGAAGGCGCCGAACTGGGCGGCCAGGGAGCGGACGAGGCGCATCACGTCGCCGCGTTCGCCGATGACACTGACGTTCCCGGCCATGTCCAGGGGCAGGGTGAGCGGCATCTCCGGGATCGACTCGAACCGCCGGATCGCGGCCTGGGCCTCGGAGAGCATGAAGGGATCGGTGGGGGTGAGGGCGGTGCCCTGCTCGGCCAGCCGCAGGAGACGCCCCTCGGTCAGCCCCGTCCCGACCCGCACCCGCAGGAAGTCGCGATGCCTGCGACGGCGTTCCCACAGCCGCGTGGGGTCGCGAATCACGTCGTAGAGGGCCTCGGGCGGGGGATCGAGGAGCCGGGCGTGGGCACGCGTGCGCTGTTCCCATCCGCTGAGCTCCTCACGCAGCTCCTCCAGGTACTGGAGGTAGAGCTCCCGCTGGTTGCGGCGCTGCCGGGCGACCTGCCCCCGGCGGGAGAACAGCATCGCGAGCGCGCCCAGCAGCGCGACGCACAGGAGCACGCCGCCCAGGGCCATGAACGCCGGGTTGCGCATGACCATCATGATCGTCAGCGACGCCATCATGCCCACCATCGGGAGGATGGACATGAGGGGGTTTCCCTGCGCCTTGCCGTCGGGAAGGGTGGGCGGCGCCTCCACCTCGTGGGTTTCCTGAACCGGAGCGGGGTGGACGGTCCGTGTCGGCCGGTGCACGACGCGGAGGCTCATCGGCGTTCCTCTCGGCTCGGGCTGCGGGGTGCGCGGGGAGGGGCGTGCCGGAGGGGGCACGCCCGGCGCCCACAGGACGCGGAAACCCTATCGAAGTCGGTCCGGACGTGATGTTTCGGCGGAATCCGTGGAGCCGTCGGGGCGCAGATGGGCCATGAGCGCCCGGAACCGGTCCCAGCCGTCGGGCTCGACCCCGTCACCGACGCGGAACCAGACCGAGGGGGTCAGGGGCGGACCGAAGGGGACGCCGTCCACGGGCGCGGACAGGGCCCGGTCCCGTCCGATGTCGGAGACGGCGTCCGGGCCGACCGCCATTCCGACGGGCACGGGCACGCCCGACCACCGAGGGGCGTAGGTCAGGTCTGCGCGTCCGGCCAGGCGCCGCACGACCATGGTCTGAAGCACTCCGCGCGAGGTGAGCTCCCCGACCAGGGGCGCCAGCGACTCGAGGTCGGGCTCCTCACCCGGAGCGTGGCCCACCGCGAAGGTGACGCTCTCCCGGACACCGTGGGCGGTGCGGCTGACGCGCTGGGTGCCGCAGAAGGGCCGGACCCCCTCATCGCGTACGGCCTCCGGAGGGCCGGCGAACACGGTCCAGGTCTGACCGGGGGCACGGCGGCGGCACGTCGCGGTGAGCTCGGCGCGGTCCCAGGCCCGGGGGAGGGGCTCACTGGTCCCCCACAGGGAGGGAGGGGCCCCGCCCAGGGCCTCCGCCAGGAGCTCGGTCGCCGCGCCCAGGACCAGACCGTCCTCGGCGGGGTGCTCCACGTGCAGGTCGATGAGCAGCTGGGCGGCCAGGTCGCGCCCCGACCCCCGGAAGGCCTCGTGGGGGCCGTCCTCGACGCGTGCCGTGGAGTCGACCACGAAGCCGGACTCGGGGTCCCAGACGAGGGGGACGCCGTGGAAGCCGTCGTAGTGGGCGCCGTCCGGGGCGCGCACCACCCAGCGGGCCGTGGGGGTGGCGAGCATCGAACGCAGGGCGTGGGTGACGCGGCTGGTGGAGGGCGTGACGAGTTGGAGTCGGCGCCCCTCCCTCCCGTGGGTGGCGACGGCGTCGACGAGCCAGGGGGACATGGGCACGAGGGGGCGGTCCTGGACGACGACGAAGCTCGTGCGGGTGCTCGCGGCGACGGCCGGATGGTCGGTGGTCCCGGACAGCGGACCGCCGTCCCGGTCCAGACGCGCCTCGGGTTCCCACACGGTGCCGCCGTGCCGGGCGGCCAGGGAGCGCGCGAAGCGGCGGGCGATCGCGGCGGTGTCGGTGCCGGCGAGGTCGGTTCCCCGGGCCTCCACCCAGTAGGGCTGTGCGGGGAGGTCGTCGCTGATCCCGTCGGTGAGGAGACGGTCGGCCTCGGCGGACAGGGCCAGGCGCTGGGCGGCCTGCGCCGCGGCCACCAGCCGCCCGGAGTCGTCGCGCAGCTCGACCACCGCGCCGTCCGCGACGAGCCGGACGCGCAGCCGGGGGCCCGCCTGGACCAGGGCCTTGATCAGTGAGTCCCGACCGGGGGAGCTCGACAGCAGGGCGACCACGTCGTGGCTCACGGGGATCTCCTTGGGGTGTCGTGTCGGACCGGGGCGCCCTGGTCGGCTTGCTCAGCCGTTCTCTCCCCGTGCGATGGTCCGGTGCGCCCGCACCGGCCCGTCCCCGAGCCAGTCCGGCAGGCTCTCGCGGGGGCGGGGGAAGTGGTCGAGGTCTTCGAGGAGGGTCCCGGGGCCGGCATCGAAGCCGAAATCCGGTTCGGAGCCGTGGTCGTGGTCGACCGAGGACCTTCCCGGGCGCTGGACAGTGTACGTGGCGGTGTGCCACGTGCCCTTCCCCCCGTCGTGCGTTCCCGTGCGGAGGCTGCCCGTCGATGGGACCGCCCGGAGCGGGAATGCGCTGCCCCGCCTCTCACCGTTTCCGACGGCATCGTCATGACCGAGCTCGTTCCGGTGCCGGACGCGTCCGGTGGCGTGTTCCCGAGCGGAGGAGTCAGAGCCAGGGGGCCGGTCGGTACTCTCCGGTCTCGGGGTCCTCCCGGAGCCGTGTGGGAACCGACCTCTCCTCCTTGACGATGTTCCCGGAACGGTCCAGTTCCCTGGTCATGATCCGGTTGCCGAGGGCGTCGTAGACCGTCTCGCGGAGCAGTCGTCCCTCCTCGTCCCATTCGTGCCAGGGGCCGACCGCGCCGTGAGGGTGCTTTCCGCTTCCCTGGCCGATCAGCTTCCCGCTCGGGGCCCACCGGAGTACGGGGCCGTCCTCGGTGCCCTCGATGAAGGTCCTCAGCTCGACGCGGCGGCCGTCGACGTAGCGGACGGCTTCCCCGGTGAACGGCTTTCCGTCCAGCAGGGCGGTGCCAGGGGCGTCATCCGGGAATTCCAGTTCGTTGATGTCGATCTGGCGCATGCGGTGTCCTTGGTTCGTGCTCCGGATTCTCCGGTCTCCGGAAACCTGGATTTCTTTCCGCTGTTTCCTGTTGCCGGGTGTCCGGTAGGAATGGTTTCGGTGGTGGCTGAGGGTGCTGTTGACGAGGCTCAGCGCCAGTGCAGCGCCCTTTTCTCGCCCGTGTCGGTGTCCTTGTCACCCCAGAGGGGGGCATGGGTTTCCTCGCCCGTGAGGTTTCCGGATTCGTCCCATTCCCTGATGATGCGGATGTTGCCCTTCTCGTCGAAGATGTTCTCCCGGACGAGCCGCCCCTCCTCGTCCCAGAAGTGCCACGGTCCCACGGCGCCGTACGGCTGCCGGACGTTGCCCTGGATGAGGAGTTGTCCGCTCGGACTCCACTTGAGCTGCGGTCCCTCCACCGTGCCGTCCACGTAGGTGGTCAGTTCGACGGGTTGCCCGTCCTCGTACTCGATCCCCTGGCCGGTGAACGGTTCTCCGTCCAGGAGGGCCGTGAGTTCGTCCGGGTAGTCGAGATCGTCCTCGTCGACCTGTCGCATCAGTTGTCCTCGAAGGTGTGCGTGTTGTTCGGGTCCCAAGGGAGTCGGGAGTACTTGCCCACCCTCGGGGCGGGAGCGTCCCTTGTCATCCTAGTGCAGTTGGCGCAGCAGGGAGCTTTCGCCGCGTCGTTCGTCTTGAACGTGAATTGGTTGTCGAGCTGGAATTCACTGACCCGCGCGTCCGGCCGTTCCAGGAGGAGTTCGTTGATGGCCTTGACCTCGGCGTGTCGGAGTGGATTGTCGCCGTGCGGGAATTCCTCCATCCCGGTGGGATTCCCGTCCTTGTCGACGTGCTGGTAGGGGCCGTTGTTCCGCATCTGTTCGAGGCGGTCCAGCATTTCCGGGTGGAGGGAGTTCGGCCTGATGGAGACGGTACCGGAACGTCCGTTCACACCCTCGGCGACGGTGCCCGTGACCCGGTCGATGACGATCGAGTTGACCGACCCCCGCTTGCCACCCAGGTCGCCCTTGCTCAGCTGGATGTCCTTGATCATGGATTCTCCCGGCTTCGGGCTGTGCATGGGATTCTCCAGCGTCGAGCGGTCGACCGGAATCCGGATCTTCTCCTTCGTGATCCTGACCATGTCCTCGGCCCGCTGGGTCACCAGGTCGTGCAGATAGGTGTCGAGGGGCTTTCCGTCGATCGTGTCGATGAGCCCGTCGTCCCCGCGCGTCACCCGGTCCTCGGCCACCCGCTCCAGGATGCTGCCCCTGGACAGGTCGGTCGGGGTCGGCCTCGGGTCTCCGAACGGTGTCTCCTGGGGTGAGGGGAGGTCCCGTTCGGCGGTGTCCGCGGGTCCGGGCCGCTCCTCCGGGGATTCACCGGTCTCCGTAACGGCGTCGTCGGGGGTGCCGTCGGTGGCGGAGTCCTGCCCGGGGGCCTTCGGGTCCTCCGCGTGTTCGGGAGCGTCGCCGTCGGTGGGGTTCCCCGGGTCCCGGTCGGAGGGTCCGCCCGGACCCCGGTCGGACGGTTCGCCCGGTGCCCCGTCGGGCCGGTGGCCGCCGGACGGCGACCGGTCCTCGCGGACCGTGGTGCGGTCGCCCTCGGTGACCCCGTCGCGGGAAGCGGTGTTCCCGTAGCCGTTCCCCGTGCCTCCGTCGCCCGCGCTGTTGGTGACCACCGGGCTCCCGTGGGAGGCGTCGGCGTCGGGCACGCGGTCGCCGTCGAGGCCGTCGGGCAGGTCGTCGCCGGTGCCGGTGAGGTTGAACTGGTTCCGGCCGGTGCCGCCGTCGTGTTCCATGGCGTCCGCGCGGGCGACCGCGCCGACGGGCACCTTCGGCGGGGGCGCGTCGGAAGGGGAACCGGGGGTCTGCGACATCTCCCAGGCGGGGTAGTCCCCGGCCGTGGCGTCCATGCCGTCGAAGGTCCGGCTCAGGGAGGGGTCCAGCCCGAGTTCCTCCAGCAGGCGCTCGCTCTCCGAGACCTGCTCGACCGTGGGGTCCCGCGTGGCGTCGTCGCTGTCTCCCGCTCGACTCCGGTCACCGGTGTCCGGGACCTGTCCCTGTCCGTCGTGGGCGTTCAGGCGCAGGAGCCGGTCGATCGTGCCCCGCAGGTCCGGCATCCGCCCCAGGTCGACGTTCCTCAGCGGGTTCAGGCCGCTCAGGTCGACACTGATCCTGGGCATGCCGGGATTGCCGTAGGCGGGCAGGCCGCGCGACAGGTCGATCCCGTCCAAGGACACGTCCGGAACGCGCGATCCGCCCATCTTGTCGAGCATCGCGGCACCGCGCCAGGCCATGAGCGGGACGCCGACCACCGCGCCCACACCGGTCGCGGTCAGGACCGCCCCACCGACGGTCGCGCCGATGTTGAGCAGCGCGGTGCCGATCACGTACCCGGGCCGTTCGCCCCACTCCTCCCAGGGCACGACCGCGTGCGCGGCGTCCTTCCACGCCGAGCCGACGCTGTCCCATCCGGACCAGCCCCAACTGTCGCCCTCGGCGTCGTACATGCCCACCAGGGACGCGGCGGACTGGACCGTGCCCTCCCAGTGCTCCCACATGGCGTCGCCCCAGGAGGCCTCGAACCAGCCCTCGGAGCTGTAGGCGCCGACCATGCCGCCCAGGCCCTCGACCGCGCCCACGCCGTAGTCCCACACCGCGTGTCCCGCGTCCACCCACCAGCCGTGATCGGTCTCCACGGGGGCGCCCCAGGCCATGGGCACGTCGGACAGGTCACCCTCGTAGCCGTGGACGTAGTCGTTCCCGTCCAGTTCCTGTTCCCCGCTGAGATCGCCGGCGACGAAGTTGGTGCGGCCCGTGATACCGGCGTTGATCGCGTTGGCGCAGTTCCGCTCGGCCTCCTCGTACTCCTGCTGGAGCGCGACCGCCTCGGCGTGGAGTTCGTTGTTCCGGCCGACGTTGCCGCTCTCCTTGCCCCAGAGCCGGTCCCACCAGCCCTCCGCCTGGCGCCACTCGTCGGTGCTGGTGTCGATGGTGGCGAGGAAGGCCTCGGCCTCCGTCTTCAGGGTGTTCCAGCGTCCCTTGATGTCCCGTGCCCGCTCGGCGAAGTCCTCCAGGGCGCTGGCGGCGTCGTCCATGGACTCCTCGACCTCGTCGCCGTCGGTGGCGACGGGGTCGAGTACCGCGAACAGCGTCTCGGACTCGGGCGCCGCGTAGCACGACGAGAGCCCGGCCCACTGGGACTTGATGTCCTGTCCCACGCCTGCGAGTTCGGATCCGTGGGACCGGAGCCGGGAGGCGAGTCCCTCCAACGCGGAGGGTGAGACCTTGGGGATCGGCCAGGCTTCGGGGTTGACGGCGCCACCCGGGTTGGGCGTACACATGTCAGCGGTCACTGGAGGGTCTCCATCTGAGGCTGAGGTCAGTCAGTGATCCGGGCACGGGTGCGGGGGCCCGACGGTCATGGGTGGACGGGGTGTGCGGGGGAGAGGACGGACGGGTGCTACCGGTGATGATGCCGAACGGCGCGCGAAGGTTCCCTGTGTGTGCGCTCACACACGGAGCCGTGGGGCTGGGTCCTGTTTTCGGGAACGGTGACCCGAGGGGGCGTCGTCACACGGTCCGCAGCGCGGCGGAGGACCCGAAGAACACCGCCCTAGAGGTACTGCGCGCCGTCGGGGTTCTGGGGGGCCGGCTCCGGCTCGGGGACCTCGCCCGCGCCCGNTTCACGTAGTGGGTGGTGGCGTCGCTGGCTCCCTGGATGGCACTGACCGTCAGGCTGGCCATGCCGCCCATGAGGCCGAACTGCTCCGTGGCGAACTCGCCCAAGGCGATGGAGATCGGGCCGCTGTCCGCCTCCTCGCTGATCTCCATGACGCGGTCCTCGATCTTCTCCATGCATCCGACGAGGCCCTCGGAGCCGCCCTCCTCGCCGATGAGACCGGCGACGGAGGACAGGACTCCGCCGACCTCGCTCGGCTGGATATCCCATGTCGACATGGTGGTCGCTTCCCTTCGTGAAGTTCGGTGACGGGAGCCGGTGGTGCCACCGGCGCGCGGACGGGGGCGCGCGTCCGGAAAGCTTACGGACGGCCCCGTCCCCGGAGGTCGGAGGTACCCGCGGGGAGGACCGGGCCACGGTGGGGCCGTGGCCGGTTCCGGTCAGCTTCCACGCTGTACCCTCCCCTTTTCCACAGGCGCTGATTCGCGCTTTTTCCGTCGTTATCCACCGCTGTAGTATTTGGAATTCCCACCAGTGGGATGACTGCGACCCGCAGTCGGTTTCGTGGACTCGGAACCGCCACGGCACCGCGCGCGTCTCCCCCCTTGGAGGCGACCGCCTCGCGAGGACCCCGAGGAAAGGTGAACGGATGTCACGCTGGGACGTCGGCGAGTCGACGCTGGCCACCCTGTCGCAGAACACCGCGGGCAGCGGTGACGAACTATCCACCCTCATCACCCAGCTCGTCCAGGCGGCCGAGCCCCTGTCCGGCAAGTTCGACGGACCGGGTAAGGCCGCCTTCGACTCCTTCAAGAGCCGCGCCGACGCGATCACCGCCGACCTGCGCGCCGGACTCGGCTCCGTCCAGGAAGGGCAGTCGGGCATGAACGCGGCGTTCCAGACCGGCGCCCAGACCATGGCCGACGACGCCAACCAGAACATGTCCGCGGCCAACTTCGACGCCGCCAAGTTCAAGTAGTCCCCCGACCTGAAGGAGCTCCAGATGTCCTACGGACGCAACGCCTTCGACACCGGTGCCTCCGCGGAGGTGCAGGGCGACATCAACACCATCACCAACCGCCTCGAGGCGATCATCGGCGAGCGCGACACCGACGTCAGCCAGGCCCTGGCGGACTTCGAGGCCGACGGTGTCTCCGAGGAGTACAGCGCGAAGGAACTCAAGTGGCACCAGGCCGCCAACGAAGTTCGTGACATCATTCGCCTGGTGCGGTCCACGTTGGAGACCAACGACGCCACCGCCCAGGAGTCCCTGAGCCGCGCCAGCGCCGCCGTCGCCAACATCTGACCGGCCGCGGCGAGACAGGCGGTGACAAGGCTGCCCCTCCCCAAGGGGCGGTCCGTGAGCAGAACGAGGAGTGCTGTTGGCCCGCGACTACGACAGCCAGCTGCTTGAGTCCATCGCGGTCCGCCGCCAACGCCTGCGCGAGGCGGTGCTCTTCGGCGGCCAACGCACTCGGCGCCGCCTCGACGAGAACATCGGCAAGGTGGTGATCAGCGCCTGTCTGGCCGCCGTGGTCTGCGGGGCCACGGTCGGCTGGTCGTTCGTCACCACCACGCTCAGCAACCAGCGGATCGAACAGGAACAGGCCGCGTCCGGCCCCGCGAGCAACGCCATCCCGCAGTTCCCCGGGGACTGGGTGGGCGCCGAGGTCACCCTGGAGATGGCCCGTGAGGAGCTGGCGGCGGAGGGCGTCCCCGACTCCCTCTACGTCCTGCCCGGCGACGACCGACCGGAACCCGGGACGGTCGACAGCTACTACCTCCTCACCCAGGACGACGAGGGCTACCTGGACTCCTCCGTCATCGCCTTCGACCAGGGCCGCACCGGGCTCCAGTTCAGAACCGAGGACGAGGCGGCCCGCTGGCTGTTCCGGGAGCTGGCCACCACCGAACCCGAACCCTCTCCGCTGACCGCGGCCGAGGAGGAGGCCATCGCCGCGTCCGCCGCGGAACTGACCACCGAGGTGCGTGAGAACCTGGAGGAGCGCAGCGGCGACTCCTACCGCCACACGCTGGAGGTCGGCGACGTCGTCGACGCCTTCGGCCAGGAGAGCGGCCGGTTCCTCTTCCCCGACGGCACCCCCTTCCCCGCTCGTGGCCTGCCCGAGCACGCCCGCACCGGCCTCGACGGCGAGGACCTCTACCACCGCTACCGGGTCATCCACCCCTTCCAGGTGGGCGCCACCACCGCCCCCGCGAACGGGGCCAGCCCGGGCGGGGGCGTCCGGTTCGGTCTCGACACCGCCGGGTTCGCCGAGGTGCCGCCGGTACCCACCGTGCGCTGGCTGATCGGCAATGGCTACCTTGAACGCGTCGCCGTGGGCGACGTGCCCTCCTGACCACCGCACGATGTCGGACCCCCGACCTGGCGTGACCCCCGCCAGCGAGACAGCACGATTGGAAGGCCATGACCGCTTGGAGCCGGGTGACGCTCGTCGGCGAGGAGCGACGCGTCGACGCCGTCCTGCCCGCGTCGGAGCCCGTGGGCGCGCTCATGCCCGAGGTACTCGACCTCCTCGGTGACGAGGTGAGCAACCCGGCGCGGTTGCGGCACCTGGTCACGGCCTCCGGATCGGTTCTGGCGGGCGACACCACCCTCGCGGACCGGCAGATCACCGACGGCGCGGTCCTGCGGCTGGTCAGTGCGGAGGAACCCGTACCGGCGCCCGTCGTGCACGAGGTGCCCGAGGCGGTGTCCATGGCACTCGACGGACACCAGGGGCGGTGGACGCCCGCCGCGGCCCGGTGGACGTCCACACTGGCGCTGGTCGTCCTGACCCTGAGCACGGGTTGGGTGGTCCAGGGCTTCGCGCCCGGAGGCGCCGCGATCGGCGCGATCGGCGCCGCGGCGGCCCTGCTGGTGGCCGTGGGCGCGTCGATCGGACCCACGTGGCGCGAACCCCTCGGCACGGCACTCACGATGAGCGGCGCGGCGATGGGCGGGCTGGGTCTGTGGCTCGCCTGCGACCTGTTCGACTGGCCCCAGTGGGTGCGCTGGGGCGGGGTCGCCGCTCTCGTCGCGGGGCTGGTGCTGCTGCTCGGTCTGACCTCCGGACTGGGCCGGGGCGGGTTGACGGGGGGTGGAGTCGGTCTCGCGCTGGCCGCCGTGTGGTCGGCGGGCGCGGCGCTCGGGCTGCCCCAGCACCAGGTGGCCGCGATCATGACGGTGGCCTGCGTGATCCTGCTGAGCATCCTGCTGCGCCTGGCCCTGATGTTCTCGGGGCTCGCCGTCCTGGACGACAACCGCAGCGCGGGCGGCGCGGTCACGCGCGCGGACGTGCTCACCTCCGTGGCGGGCGCGCACCGCAGCCTGGTCATCGCGACCGTCGCGGTCGCCGTCGCCGCCGCGATGGCGGGCATCGGACTCGCCGGGCGGTTCAATCCCTGGACGGTCGGCCTGTCGGCGGTCCTCGCCATCGTGATCGCCAGCCGGGCACGGCAGTTTCCCCTGATCGCCCAGAAGTCCGCACTCATCGTCGCGAGCCTCGTGGTCCTGGTGAGCGCCCTGTTCTCGCTGGCGGACGCCGTGCCGTGGGGTGCGTGGCCGGCTCTGGGAGCGGCGGTCGCCGTGGCGGCCATCCCCACCGTGGTCCTGTCCATCGAGCAACCCGAACACGTGCGGGCCCGCCTGCGCGGTGTCGTCAGCAGGTTCGAGGCGATCGCCGTCGTCGTGCTGATCCCGTTGGCCGTCGGCGCGTTCGGAACCTACGAGCGGCTCCTTGCCACGTTCTGACCTTGGAGGGACGTTGAGCGTTACGCAGAAGGCGGCCGCGTCCGCCGGTCGGGCGGTCCCGGGTGACAGCGTGCCCCGCAGGGTCGGGCGCGCCGCGTTGCGCCCCTTCCGGCCGGCGGACCAGGTGGCCGAGGCGGTGGAGGTCGGCCGGCGGTTGCAGCGGTCCACCGCCACGGGGCGGCGGATCGTCGTGGACGACCTCGGGACGGGCGCGGACACGGCGGTGGTGACCGCCCTGCTCGCCCGGTCCTACGCCCACTACCGGCACGACCGCGTGCTCGCCGTCGACGCGACCGGCCGGTCACCGTCGTTGGGGACGCGGTTGGGCGCCGAGGAGGCGCCGGACCTGGCGGAGGGGGTGGACGGCGCCGCCTTCGAGGTCGCCCGCGAGGGGTTGGCGCAGACCGGTGACGGTCTGTGGACGGTCGCGACGGCCCGGGACGACGCCGCGGTCTACGCGTCCCGCCTGCTCCCGCTGTCCCGGTTCTTCGGGGTGACCCTCGTGGCGGGCGGGGCGGGTGCGGCCTTCACGGACGTCGTCGGTGAGTCGGCGCATGCCCGGGTGTGGGTCGTACGCGCGACCCGTGCCGCGACGGCCCGGGTGGGCCGGGCCCTCGACCTGTTCGTCCAGGGCGGTCGCGAGGACGAGGCGCGGCGGACGGTGGTCGTCCTGTTCGACGAGCGGCGGCGCGAGGATCCGGGGCTCGACGCGGTGCGTGCCGGGCGGATCGTGGCGGAGAGCGGGGCGGGGGTGGTGCGCCTGGCACACGACCGCCACCTGGCCCAGGGGGGAGAGGTGCGCACGCGCCGGATCGCCGAGGCCACGCACCGCACGATTCTCGATGCGGCGGCCGAGG
>NZ_ANBC01000406.1 GCF_000341125.1 Nocardiopsis lucentensis DSM 44048
CACCCGGTCAGGGGCCCGCGAACGGGAACGGCCAGACGTACATCCCGCCGACCCCGTACGCGATCCAACGGCCGCGACCGTACGAGCCGACCGGACCGAACCAGAGTCCGTGGGAGGCCGCCTCGGGCCCGAACCAGGCGTGGTTCTCCGACTCGGGCCCCCAACAGGTCCAGCGGCCTCAGGATTCGGGGCCGCAGCGGCCTCCCACACCTCCTGCGAGGACCCCGCCGTCCTCGCGCGTCGTCGCCCAGGACTCGGTGGCCGAGGCGTTCCTGTCGGGTGCGCCCCGCCCGGAAGCCCCACCCACGAACCCTTCGACACCCCGAGGGACGCCGACACCCCCGGGGGCGCCGACGCCACCGGGCGCCCCGGGGCCGTGGCCCCCGCCACCCGACCCGGCGCGGCGACCCGTGCACGGGGGCGCGGCGGTGCCTACTCCCGGGGTTCCCGGTTCCGCGCCCCCGCCGCCCTCCGGTCCCCCCGGTCCTGGAGCGCCGCGGTCGGGTGTGTCCGGGCACGGCCCATCCGTTCCGGCGGCTCCGCCCTCGGGCACTCCCGGGCGGGGGATGAGGGCGCCGGGCGCACCCGGCTCCGGCGTTCCCCCAACGCCCGTGCCGCGCGGTCCCGGGCAGGGGACCCCACCCTCGGGCACACCTACCCACGGGGTCACCGACCCCGGCATGTCCGTGTCGGGCACGTCCACGTCCGCCGGGGCGGCACACGGGGACGCCCCCGTGTCGCCCTGGGCGCCACCGCCCCCTCCCGGACCGTCCGAGCAGGGGGCTCCCGCGTCGGAGGCGCCCGTGCCGGGGGCACCCGGTCCCGGCGCCGCGGCGCCCGCGGCACAGGGTTTCGCGGCCCCGCCCCCCGGTGCCCCCGGGCAGGTGACGCCGGACCCGGACACGTCCGGGCGAGAAGCCGGGGCGTCCGGCGCATCCGGGCCCGGCGTCTCCCCCGCACCCGCTTCGGATGAGCCCCGACCGGCCGACCCCGTGCCCGGTGCGGACACCTCCGACCAGGGTGGGACCGGGAACGGGTCGCCCGAGTCCGAAACCGTGACACTGACGCGCGGTGACCTCGCGTCGGCTGCTCCCGGCCCAGGGGGGACCGCGACGCCGGAATCAGCCGTGTCCGGCGACTCCGGTCCACCCGCCTCCGACACCTCGGGTACGGGCGGCTCCGCGTCGCCCGCGCGGGTGTGGTTCGGGACGGCGTCCCCGCCGGAAGCCCCCCGTCGGGCTCCGGGCTCCCCGCGCCCACCGGTCGACCGACAGCCCCGTCAGGTGGGCGCACCGCGCCCGGCCGACCCCCCGGTCGTCGGTGCTCCGGGGGCGGACGACTCCACGCACCCCGACGCGGAGGAGACGGACGTCTTCGTCGTCCTCGGCTCCGAACGCAGGGCGCGTAAGGAGAGGAGACAGGAGGAGGGTCCGGACCCGCTCCCGTACCAGGGCGCCCCCGTGTCCGAGACCGAGGCGGAACCGGCGGAGGGGGCGGCCGAAGCCGCGCCACCGGAAACCGGGACCGCCCCGGCCACCCCCGCGGCTGGGGCTCCGCCTGTCCCGGACGACCGGGAAGTCCAGGAGGGGGCGGGCGCTCCGGCGTCGGCCGACGCCGGTTTCCTCACCGCCTCCTACACGGCGGTCCCCGGCGGGTACGAGGCGCGCATCACCGAGATCACACCCGTTCCGGTCTCGCGTCTGCGCCGCGCCGTCTTCACGGTGACCGGGGGCCGGGTCAACCTCGGCTGATCCCGTGGTCGGGTGGCATGCGGGGAGGCGCGCCCGCCTCCCCTTGCGGACGCGCCTCCGGGGGCGCCGCGTGGCGGCGCTCCCCTCACCGGCTGGTTCCGTGGGTCGCCCTCACCGAGGGCCAGAAGACCCGGGAACCGTTCCGGCTCGCCGACCCTCCAGCGCCCCTCCCCTCAACGGGGCGGGGGGTCGGCCGGCCGCCCGTGCCGGATCTCGCCTCCCTCATGGCGGACCGCGCGGCACCGGGCGGCGTCATGTGGTCATCCGTCCGCCCTCCCCAACCCGTCGATCAGGGTCATTGCCTCCCTGAGGGCCGGTGGGAGCGGGACCGCCCACACACCGGCGCCGTGTTCCCAGCCCGGTCCCCCGCGCAGCTCGCTGAGCCGCCCGTCCAGGTCCTCCGCCTCCTGCGCGATCACCGCGATCCGGCTCCGGCTGAGCAGGCACACCGACTCGCCGCGGTCGAAGAACCGGCGCAGCTCGTAACCGAGCACGATCAGCCGCGCCGCGCGCCGCCACGGGTCGAGCGTCGGGTCGAGCGTCACCACGATCAGCCGGTGGTCCACGGTGGGGGGTCCGTCGTCACCGATCGGATACAGCTCCCCGAGCCGTGTGCGTAGGTAGGCCGGTGTCGCCAGCCCGGTCAGCGCGTCCTGGCAGGTGTTGGCGGCCCGTGCCCCCTCCGCCCACCCCTCGGCCATGGCGCGTACCAGCCTCAACGGGGGGTCCCCCCACTCCACGGCCTCCGTGAACGCGGCCAGGTCCGCGAGGCTCCGCCCGATCCCGATCCCCGCCCGTGCCCGCGCCGCTCCCAGACGTCCGGACGCGTCCGCCGGATCGGCGCCGGTCGTGAAGGCCGCGCAGACGGCGTCCACCGCGGGCGTCCACCAGTCCTCCGTCCGGTCCCACACCGTCTCCCGGCTCCGACTTCCCCACAGGGCACGGAGTTCCCGGACGCGAACTCCGTGGTCGCACGCCCCGGTTCCCCGTCCTTCGTCACCCATGGCACCGCTCCCCCCTGTCGCCCGGACCTTCGGCACGCGGTCGGGGCCCGTACCCTCGCGGTGGGCCGTTCCGCTCGCCTCTGTCTTGGATTACGGAGAACGGTGGCGGTCATGACGCCGATCAGGGATATTTTTTTCGGGGACCTGTAAGTTCGACGCCGATCCGGCGTTTCTCCCAGCTGGCAGGGGATGTCGAGAAAGGACGCCGTGTGACCGACGCCGACGGCAGTCACACAGAGCTACTCACTGGTGACGAAGAATTCATCAGGCGCGTACGCGGTGGTGACACCGCGGCCTACGGTGTGCTCTACGAACGCCACGCGGCCGCCGCGCGCGGTCTCGCGCGCCAGCTCCTGCGCGGCGAGGCCGAGGTCGAGGACGCCGTCGCGGAGGCCTTCACCCGGGTGCTCAGCGTCATCCAGCGGGGTCAGGGCCCCACGGACTGCTTTCGTCCGTACCTGCTGACCGCCGTCCGCAACGCCGCCTACGACCGGGGGCGCGGCGAGAAGCGCCAGGTCGTCACGGACGACATGGAGAGCCTCGATCCAGGACAGCCCTTCGTCGACCCCGCTCTGGCGGGCCTCGAGCGCTCCCTCATCGCCCGTGCCTTCCTTTCCCTTCCCGAACGCTGGCAGGCGGTGCTGTGGCACACCGAGATCGAGGGGGTCAAGCCCTCGGAGGCCGCCCCCATCCTCGGTATGAACGCGAACGGCGTCGCCGCCCTCGCCTACCGTGCCAGGGAGGGCCTGCGGCAGGCCTACCTCCAGATGCACCTGGCGGGCGGAGGCGCCGCGGAGCCGTGCCGCCCCACCCTCGGCCTGCTCGGCGCCTACGTCCGGGGCGGTCTGGCCAAACGCGACACCGCCAAGGTCGGCGCGCACCTGGACGAGTGCGCTGACTGCCGCGAGGTGTACGCGGAGCTGATGGACGTCAACGTCGGGCTGCGCGGGACCATCCTTCCCCTGGTGGCCGGTGCCGGAGCCGCGGGTTATCTCGCCTCCGTTCCGGGCGGCGCCGCCACCGGCGCCTGGTGGGGGCAGATGTCGCGCGGCCAGCAGCAGGCGACGGTGGGCGCCACGGCCGCGGCCGGGGTCGCCGTCGCGGTCGCCTTCGCGCTCGTCAGCGGACAGGAACCCCTTCCCGACCCGCCAACCGCCGCGCCACCCGTCCAATCAGCTCAGCCCGTCCCCCAGGATGATCCCCCGCCAGCCGACCCGCCGCCCGTGAACCCGCCGCCCGTCGCGCCGGTCACCGCCCCGTCCCCCTCGGAGGAGCCCGAGCCCGTGCCGGACCCCGTTCCCGAGGTCGTGCCGCCCGCCGACGTTCCAGAGGCCGAGGTGTCCGGGGAGGAGGCGCCGGAGCCCTTGTTCGCGGCGGGCATCGACCCGGTCGGTTCCCTGATCCCCGGCGGTGACGGGATCATGGTCATGGACGTGCGCAACATCGGCGCGGCCACCGTGGACGAGGTCGTCGCCCTCATCACGCTGCCGCCCGGTGTCGAGATGGTCTCCTCCGGTGGCGCGGGCAACGCGCTTCCCGGGGCGGCCGGACACGGGGACTGGAGCTGCTCGGCGGGCAGCAACGGGGGCCGCTGCGTGCACCCCGGCCTGGACGCCGGACAGGACAGTACGCAGTTCTTCGACGTCCGTGTGGCCGGGGACGCCGACACCGGCGTCCCGGCCACGGTCGCTCTGTCGACCGGGGACGTCTCCGCCACCGCGACGGGTGAGCGGGGGGTGAGCGCCGACGGGGTTGCCGCGCGCTACGCGACGGCCGGCCGGGTCCGGGCGGAGACCGTCGGCAACGCCCTGATGACGTGTGTCGAACCGGAGCTCCCCGAGCCTCCGGTGATCCCCTGGCCGTGGCCCTGGCCCGAGCATCCGCACGATCACGGGCACGATCACGACGGCGGCCAGGGGCACCCGGACGGCCATTCCGAGGAGGCTCCGGGCGGGGACGCGTCGGAGGGCCCCGTTCCGTCACCCGAGGCCGACACACGCCGTGCCCCGAGCGACGAACCGCTCGACCCGGGGCTGGACCCGCTGCTCGAGGAGGCCGACGGCGTCGGGGACAACGGGGACGGAGGGAACGGTGAGTCCTCTGGGGACACCGGAGCGACCGAGGGTGACCCCTCCCCGGTCGGCGGGGAGGTGGGCGGCCCGGTGACCGCTGACGGTGGCGACGGCGCTCCGGACACCCCGGGTGTTCCCGCGCCCCCCGTCACCTCCGGGGATTCCCGGGCTTCCCAGGCGCCGGACTCCTCGGAGGGCCAGAACGGCCCCGCGGACGCGGAGAGCCCGGAACCCACGCCCCACACCGGGGAGGAGGCCACCGAGTCCACCGCGGAGGGACCCTGTGCCCGGGCCCGGTCCCGGGAGGGGTACCTGCTCGACAACGACCACTGGTCGATGGGCCCCCTCGACCGTGACCGGAACCCGGACACCACCTCCTCCAGCTCCGCCACCTGGGAACTCCCCGAGGGCGGTGAGGTGCGCTGGGCGGGTCTGTACTTCTCCGCGGCCGGACGGCCGCAGACGCCGACCGCGCGGATCAAGGGACCCGCGGCGGACGAGTACCGGACCGTCACGGCGGACGAGGTCCACGTCGCCGACCTGCCCGGGTACCCCGTCTACCAGGCCTTCACCGACGTCACCGACATCGTGCGCGCCCACGGTGGCGGTGAGTGGTGGGTCGCCGACGTCCCCTCGGTCGAGGGCCGCGGCGTCTACGCCGGGTGGAGCCTGGTCGTGGTGATGGAGGACCCCGAGGTCAGGTCCTACAACCAGGCGATGGTCCTGGACCACGCCGACGTCGTCTTCCGGGGCGGCGGGGCCGGCTTCCCGGTCTCCGGGCTGCTGCCCGCGGCGGTGTCCTCCACCGTGGACGTCGTCGCCTGGGAGGGGGACGCGGGCTTGGCCGGGGACTCGGTGACGGTGGACGGGACGGTCCTCGCGCCGCACGGCGGACGCGCGGGTGCGGACAACGCCTTCGTCAGCTCCGCGCGCGGGGCGGTGGGGGACCCCGCCGCGTTCGGGACGGACGTCGTCCGATTCGACGCAGTACTCGGACGGGAATCGGACATCCGAATCCACTCCCAGCAGGATGCCTTGGTGGTCGGTGTGATCGCTCTGACCGCGCCCATGCGGACCTGAGGCCCGACTCGGCATGACATCCCGGTCACGCTGCGTGGGATGCGGAAAGCCCGAGTCACCTCGGATGTTCGTTCATGCGTAGCGTGACCGTAACGGTGGGTGTTCACGGCTGGCACGCAAAACGAGACAGACTTGGCTAGGCTGTGGCCCGGTCATGGGTATGGCCCCAGAATCAACAGGGAAGGGGGCGGTGTCACGTGGACCGCTGCGCGTTGTTCGTCGACGCGGGATACCTTCTCGCGGACGGCGCGATGGCCGTACACGGAACCCGCAACCGGGACTCCGTCTCCTGGGACTACTCCGGTCTCGTCCAGTTCCTCAACGAGGTGGCGCGGGATCGCACCGGTCTGCCGCTCCTGCGCTGCTACTGGTACGAGGCCGTCGCCGACGACCGGCGCACCCAGGAACAGGACGGCATCGCCGACATCCCCGGCATCAAGTTCCGCGCGGCCCGGATACGGCCCGGTCGCCGCGAGGGAGTGGAGAGCTACGTCCAACGCGATCTCACCACCCTGGCCCGCACCGGTGTGCTGTGCGACGCCGTCCTGGTGAGCGGTGACGAGGACATGGCGTCCGTCGTCGCGGACGTGCAGGACCTGGGCGTCCGCGTCACCGTCGTGCACATCTCCGTCGAGGGCAACTGGACCATCTCCCGCACCCTGCGCCGGGAGTGCGACGACCTCATCGAGATCGGCGCCGGTCACCTGCGCCCACACGTCAACCTTCTCACCAGCGGCGGATCCTCCCAGGAGAACGCGGCCAAGACCACGACGCCGTTCGCGAACGGCCGTGCCCGGTCGGCTCCCGAGACCCCCCGCCAGCCGGTCGAGGCCCAGCCCGGGGGCAGCCGGGTCGAGCCCGCCGGGACCACGGGCGGCGGTCTGGAGGGGATCTTCGCGGGAACCGGGCCCCAGCCCGTTCCGCAGGGCAGTGCCATGGAGCAGTTGCGCGCGATGCGGCGGTCCCTCGCCCAGCAGCGCGGCGACCACCTCGCCGGTCCGGCCGCGGACACCCGGCAACCGGGCCCGATCGACGCCAACGGCTTCCCCTCGGGCGCCCAGACCCCGATGAACGGCAACGGCGCCTACCCGGGCACGACGCCGTCGCCGACCGGACCCGGCGGGCAGAACGGCCAGGGGGTCTACCCCCCCGGAGACCAACCGGTGCGGGGCGCGGAGCAGAACGGGTACGGCCTTTCCGGCAGACCAGCCTCCCCGCAGCCCGGTGCCAACACCCATGCCGCGGCGGGCCCCCAGCCCGCGTTCACGGCCGGCACGGGGCCACAGCAGTCCTTCGCGGGCGGGACGGGGAGCCAGCAGTCCTTCGCGGGCGCGGCCGACGCGCAGCAGCCGTTCGCCGGTGGGACGGGGCCCCAGCAGTCCTTCGCGGGGGGAACCGGGCCGCAGCGCTCCTTCGCCTCCGACACCCCCCAGGGCCACCCGCCGCCGCAGAGAAGCGGGCCGCCGCCCCAGGCGGACCCACGCTTCGGTCCAGGAGACAATGCGGGTTTCGGGGGTGCGAACGACGCAAACCCTACCTATGGGACCAGTACGGAAACTGACGCCGCCCGCCGCGGCGGGGGGGCGCCCNACGTACTGGTCCCGAACACGACGAACGCTTCGATCCTCGGGGACACCAGGAACCCGGTTCCAGTCCTGGATATCCCCAGCAGACACGCGCCGCCGCGCATACCGTTGACGATGCGGTGCATGTCGCACGCAAAGAAGGGAACGACTTCGCGGAGTCGATCGCGCGCGAGGCGCCCGCCCTGTGGGTCGAGGCGGTTCTCGCCCGGAGACCCCGGATGCCCTCCGACCTGGAGGCGCGTCTGCTCCAGGGCTCTTCGCTGCCGATCGACCACCTGTTGAGGGACGAGGTCCGGGACGGACTGCGCCAGGGGTTCTGGCAGGCACTGGAGCGCGCCAGGCCCTGATCGGCGCGTGGGAGTGCGAGTAGGGGATGGGGGCGATGCGGTTGACCCACGTGACGACGGCAGATCTCGACCGTATGGAGTTCCACGCCGTCCGGTCGGGTGAGCACGGCCCCGTCGCCGCCCAGTTGCAGGACCTGGCCAACCGTGTGGACGCCGGGAGCGAGATCACCCGCGCCGAACTGTTCGTCCGCGCGGGGGAGCAGTGGGAGATCGCCCAGGAGTACGAGCACGCGTGCGCGGCCTACCAACGGGCGATCGACGACGGCGGCCCGACGGTGATCGACGCGCGTGCCCTGAGCGCGGGCGCCCTGCTGCAACTGGACGAGGCAGACCGGGCCTATGCGCAGCTCAAACGCCTGGAGAACGAGTCGTTGCTGGGGTTGCCCACCCACGTGCACATCGCGGAGGTGCTCTACGCCCACGACGACCTCGGGGGCGCTGAGCGCTGGGCGACCGCCGGGATCCGCGCGCATCTGGACGCCACCGCCTCCCCGTACGTGCGGGACCTGCTGGACGAGCTCCTGAGGATTCGCTTCCGCATCCGCACCGACCTGGGACTGGGGGAGGACGACCTGGACGGCCTGCTGGACGGCGACTGACCCCCGGCGGGCCCGGTCCGGGCGCCGGTCGTCGGCCGGGTCCGGAGCGTGCCCCCGACGTGACCCGCGACGCGGTCGTGAGCTTTCTGACGCGCCTGGTGCGTCACACCCCTCGCGGGCCCCTAGGCTGTGTCCGGTCGCGGTCGCGAACACCCCCGGATCGGTGAGCGAAACCCCCACGAAGCAGATGGATCGACGCGCCCCATACCACGTCTCGGGCGTGCCCTCAGCCATGGTCGCCGCGGCCAGAAAATCGATGACACGCCATCATCTTGCGGTGTTCCAACGCCCCATCCCCTAGATGTAGTATCTCTCCCGCTGGTGGTTCACCCCCCAGGGGTGAGGCAAGAGGGAACCCGGTGTGAATCCGGGGCTGCCCCGCAGCGGTGAGCGGGATCGATCTGCGTCGCACACGAGACTCCCCCGAGTGACCCCCGGGGAGCGACGGTCAGGAGGGCGCCCGTGAGCCCGAGGACCTGCCGCCAGCGCGCACCGACCGTGCGCCGACGACGGGGCTTCGAGAGCGGGCCACCGCGACCCACCGGTCACGTGACCACGCGCACTCAGCGTGTCGGACCACCGGTGTGCCGTGGCCGTGTTTCTCGTGTCCCTCCCCGCCGGGACTCTTCTACCGAGGTTGGAGCCGCTGTATGACCCTTGACGTCGAGGCCGTGCCCGCATCCGTTCGGCCCGAGCCGACCCACGACGGCGCGCCCCCCGCCGCCGTCGACCGGATCGAGCACGTCGTAACCGAGGCCTGCGCGCGGCTCACCGGTGTTTCGGCGGACAAGGTCCTCACCGAGGCGCGCCGCGGGTTCTACCCCGGCATCTCGGACGCCGAGGTGGAGCTCGCCCTGGTCATGGCAGCCCGCAGCTTCGTGGAGGTCGATCCCGACTACTCCTACGTGGCCGCCCGCCTGCTGCTGGACAAGCTCCGCCGCGAGGCGCTCACCTTCATCGCGGGCGCCCCGCAGGCCGCCAGCCAGTCCGAGATGGCCGACCGCTACGCCGCCTACCTGGCCGCCTACGTCGGCCGCGGCATCGACCTCGGCCAGCTCGACCCGGCTCTGGCCACGTTCGACCTGGAGCGCCTGGGGGCCGCCCTGCGCCCCGAGCGGGACGAGAACTTCACCTTCCTCGGCATCCAGACCCTCTACGACCGCTACTTCCTGCACAGCGACGAGGTCCGCTACGAGCTGCCGCAGGCGTTCTTCATGCGCGTCGCCATGGGTCTGGCCCTGAACGAGGACGACCGCGACGCCCGCGCCATCGAGTTCTACGAGCTGCTGTCCTCGTTCGACTTCATGGCCTCCACGCCGACCCTGTTCAACTCGGGGACGGTGCGCGCGCAGCTGTCGTCCTGCTTCCTCACCACCGTCGGCGACGACCTCCACTCGATCTTCCACGGCATCAGCAACAACGCGATGCTGTCCAAGTACTCGGGCGGCCTCGGCAACGACTGGACGCCGGTGCGCGGCCTCGGCTCGCACATCCGCGGCACCAACGGCAAGAGCCAGGGCGTCGTCCCGTTCCTGAAGATCGCCAACGACACCGCCGTCGCGGTCAACCAGGGCGGCAAGCGCAAGGGCGCGGTCTGCGCCTACCTGGAGACCTGGCACATCGACATCGAGGAGTTCCTCGACCTCCGCAAGAACACCGGTGACGAGCGTCGCCGCACCCACGACATGAACACCGCGAACTGGGTTCCGGACCTGTTCATGAAGCGTGTGGAGGAGGGCGGCTCCTGGACGCTGTTCTCACCGGACGAGGTCACCGACCTGCACGACAAGTACGGGACCGAGTTCGCCGAGGCCTACGCCCACTACGAGGCCGAGGCCGAGGCGGGGCGGATCAAGGTCTTCAAGAAGGTCCAGGCCGTCGACCTGTGGCGCCGCATGCTCACCATGCTGTTCGAGACCGGCCACCCGTGGATCACGTTCAAGGACCCGTGCAACCTGCGCTCCCCGCAGCAGCACTCGGGTGTCGTGCACTCGTCCAACCTGTGCACCGAGATCACGCTGAACACCAGCGCCGACGAGGTCGCCGTCTGCAACCTGGGCTCGGTCAACCTGGCCCAGCACACCGGCCCCAACGGCCTGGACGCCGAGCGCCTGCGCCGCACCGTGCGCACCGCCGTGCGGATGCTCGACAACGTCATCGACGTGAACTTCTACACGATCCCCGAGGCGCGCCGCGCGAACATGCGCCACCGTCCGGTGGGTCTGGGCCTCATGGGCTTCCAGGACGCGCTGTTCAAGCTGCGCACCCCGTTCGCCTCCGAGGGCGCCGTCGACTTCGCCGACGAGAGCATGGAGCTGATCAGCTACTACGCCATCGAGGCGTCCATGGAGCTCGCGGCCGAGCGCGGTTCCTACGAGACCTTCGACGGGTCGCTGTGGAGCAAGGGCGTCCTGCCGATCGACTCGCTGCGCGCGCTCGCCGAGGCGCGGGGCGGTGACCTGGACGTCGACCGGGGCGAGACCCTGGACTGGGACTCGCTGCGTGAGCGGGTGCGCACCACCGGGATGCGCAACTCCAACGTGATGGCGATCGCCCCGACCGCGACCATCGCCAACATCACCGGTGTGGGCCAGTCGATCGAGCCGGTCTACCGGAACCTGTTCGTCAAGTCGAACATGTCCGGCGACTTCACCGTCGTCAACCCGTACCTGGTCCGCGACCTCAAGGAGCGCGGCCTGTGGGACGACGACATGGTCTCGCAGCTGAAGATGCACGACGGCAGCCTGGGCGCCATCGACCGTGTTCCCGCCGACCTCAAGGCCCTGTACGCCACGGCCTTCGAGGTCGACCCGAACTGGCTGGTCGACGCCGGGTCGCGCCGCCAGAAGTGGATCGACCAGGCTCAGTCGCTGAACCTGTACATGGCCGCTCCCAGCGGTCGCAAGCTCGACGCCCTGTACCGTCGGGCGTGGCGCTCGGGTCTGAAGACCACGTACTACCTGCGTTCGCAGAGCGCCACCCACGTGGAGAAGAGCACGCTGAAGGGAACGGACGGGCGCCTCAACGCCGTGTCCGCGACCCCGGCCCCGGCCCCCGCGCCGAGCCCGTCTCCCTCCCCCTCGCCGAGCCCGAGCCCCGCTCCGAGCCCCGCGCCCACCGCCGCCGGTGAGGACGAGTTCGAGATCGTGGACGGCCAGGCCTGCTCCATCGAGGACCCCGAGTGCGAGGCCTGCCAGTAGCGGGCCCCACTCCGTCGGGGAGCCACGAACCGAGGGGCCGTCCGCGCGCGTCGTGGGCGGCCCCGGTTCGGGCCCCGGCCCCAGACATCACGCAACACCAACGTCCGGCCCGGCCGGAGACACGGAAAGCGACCGCAGCATGACCACAGCAGCCGACAACAGTGCCAGCGCGACCAGCGGTCTCGGGGAGATCGAGCGTGACGCCGAGCGCGTCAACGTCGACGACAAGGCGATGATCAACGCCCGCGCCGACGTCAACCAGCTGCTCCCGCTCAAGTACACGTGGGCGTGGGAGAAGTACCTGGCGGGTTGCAACAACCACTGGATGCCGACCGAGGTCGCGATGCAGGCCGACATCGCGCTGTGGAAGTCCAAGGACGGGCTGACCGAGGACGAGCGCCTGATGCTCAAGCGCAACCTCGGCTTCTTCGCCACCGCCGAGTCGCTGGTGGCCAACAACATCGTCCTGGCCGTGTACCGCCAGCTGACCAACCCGGAGTGCCGCCAGTACCTGCTGCGCCAGGCCTTCGAGGAGGCCGTGCACACGCACACCTTCCAGTACATCTGTGAGAGCCTGGGCCTGGACGAGGGCGAGCTCTTCAACATGTACCGGGAGATCCCGTCGATCACGGCCAAGGACGCGTGGGCGCTCAAGTACACGCAGAACCTGGAGGACCCCGACTTCAGGACCGGTACGCCGGAGGCCGACCAGGCGTTCCTGCGGGACCTGGTCGCGTTCTACGTGATCTTCGAGGGCATGTGGTTCTACACGGGCTTCGCGCAGATCCTGTCGCTGGGCCGCCGCAACAAGATGGTCGGCATCGCCGAGCAGTACCAGTACATCCTGCGCGACGAGTCGATCCACCTGAACTTCGGCATCGACGTGATCAACCAGATCAAGATCGAGAACCCGCACCTGTGGACCGAGGAGTTCCAGGCCGAGGTCCGCACGATGCTCGCGGAGGCCTGTGAGCTGGAGGTCGCCTACGGCCGCGAGACCATGCCGCGCGGCGTGCTGGGCCTCAACGCGGAGCTGTGCGAGAAGTACATGCACTTCATCACCGACCGCCGTGCCGAGCAGATCGGTCTGGCGCCCATCTTCGGGGAGACGGAGAACCCGTTCCCGTGGATGTCGGAGATGATGGACCTGCAGAAGGAGAAGAACTTCTTCGAGACTCGCGTGATCGAGTACCAGACCGGCGGCGGCCTGGACTGGGACTGATCCGCATCGACCCGGCCCTCCCTCCCCGTCGGCGGAGGGGGCGGAGGGCCGATGCGAGAGGAGGCCCGGTAGGCGCGACCGGGCCTTCCCCGCCCGACGGGCGGACGCGGGGGTGCCCCCGTCTCTTCGGAGGCGGGGGCACCCCTTTCGCGCGTCCGGGGGCGCTGCCGTGGTCCGCGTCAGAGCGGGGGGTTCGCGGCGGCTCGGAGTACGGCCTGGACACGGCCGATCGGATCGGTGGCCGCGCGGGGCGCGCACACCAGCGCGAGGCCGACCGCGTCCACCGCCGTACCGGGCGTCGGGGGTGCCTCTTCGTGTCGTCTGGGCGATCCGGGGTCGGGGCCCTCGAAGTTGTCACCCCACGGGTGGTCGTCGATCACGCGCCCTCCCGCTGGCGTCGGGTGAGCAGTGCCCACATGGTGTGGTGGTCACCGGCCACGAGGCGTTCGTGCGGGTTCCCGGGCCCCTTCCAACCGATCGGCCGATGGGCGACGATCACGCTTCCACCGTTTTCGGTGTTCTCGGTGGTGAGGATCCACCGTCCGGCGATCAGGTCGTCCAGGGCCCGCAGCAGGGCCTGGTCGGTGGCGGTCACCGCTCCACCTCCGGGGTGAGCCGCTCCAGTGGGGAGTGCCAGACGAGCGTGTGGGTGTGCGGGCCGGGGCGCGTGGAGCGGGCTACGCGGACCACCGGCCCCACGATGGCGGCGTAGACGGCGCGGCTCTCCAGATCCGGACCCAGGTACCGGACGTCGGCTCCGCGCTCGGCGGCCCACCGCTTCAGTTTCGGCACGTCGGGCAGTTCGCGCAGGTCGCAGACGCGGGTGATCCTGTTCGTCACCGGGTCCTCACCACCCACCTGGCGAGGGCGGTCACGGCGGTCTCGGCCACCGACAGCAGGGTGATCTCAGGCTGCCGCGGCTTCTGGGCGTAGGGGCGTACGCGGGTGAGGCGGCGCGGGCGGCGGCGAGGGGGAGTCATGCGCTCACCCCCGTGAGGGCCCGCCAGGTGCGGACGGCGGTCGTCAGGTCCTCCAGATCGACGGGCGGGGCTTCGGAAGGCGGCTCAGGGCGCACGGGGTCGGGGGCGAGGAGGTCGTACTTCTCCGGCACGGCGGGCTGTCCGACGCGGCGGCGCTCGACGGCCAGGAGGTAGGGGCGCGCGAGCTGGGGGTCGTCCACGGGGGCCGAGGTCACCGGGAGTGGGGCCGACGCCGGGTCGACGGGTTCCACCTGGAGAGCCGGGGGCCTGGGGTGGGGGATCGGGTGGGCG
>NZ_ANBC01000407.1 GCF_000341125.1 Nocardiopsis lucentensis DSM 44048
TTCTTCGAGCGGTGGGCGTGGCGTCCACGGGGTGGCTCGAACAGCGCTCGCCACAAGGTTCGCAGGTATCGCATGCGCGACTCTCCTCAGTGACTGCGGTTGGTCAGACCGCTCTTGTTCTGGTGGCTCCATCATGACCTCGATCCACAAAACTTTCAATACAAAGATTAGGATTGCTCTAATCAGATGATCCAAAGTTTCGCGAAACGGGTGATCTACCATCAGCACAGGACGACGAGATACCAGTACGAGCAGGGGAGCGCGCGCTGTGCCGGACCGATACAGCCCGACGGTGAGGCGGCGTCGTCTCTCTGCCGAATTGAGAAGGCTGCGGGAGGAGTCCGGCCTCACCGCCAAGCAGGTGGGAGACCGCCTGGGTTGGTCGGGCGGCCGACTCACCAACATGGAGCAGAACAAGTGGAAGCGGCCCGACCCGGTGATCATCCGAGCACTGGCGGGCCTCTACAGCGCCACTCCTGAGGTGACCGAGGGGCTGGTCCTACTGGCGAAGCAGTCCAGGGAGAAGGGCTGGTGGAGTCGGTACAACGACGTGTTCACCGATTCCTACGTGGGGTTCGAGGCCGAAGCATCCGCCGTCAGTACATATCAGTCCATGGTCGTTCACGGGCTTCTCCAGACCCCGGAGTGCGCTGCGGCGTCGACGAGGATCGGGAAGTCCAGGTCGCCGAAGACCATCGAACGAGTCGTTCAGGCCAGACTGGAGAGGCAGGAGATCCTTGACCAGGACGATCCGCCCAAACTGTGGTGTGTCCTGGATGAGAGCGTGCTCCTGCGGCCCGCAGGCGACAAGCAGGTGATGCGGAACCAGATCGAGAAGCTCATCAGGCTGATCGAGACGGCCGACCACATCAAGATCCAGGTACTGCCGTTGACTATCGGGTTGCATCCGGGGATCGCCGGATCGTTCACGATCCTGGACTTCGCCAACCCCCTCGACCAGTCCATCGCCTACATCGAGACCCGCACGGACGGCCTCTATCTGGAGGAAGGTGAGGAAGTACAGGTGCACAGGGACGCCTGGGACGAGATCCGGGTGATGGCACTGCACCCGGATGCGAGCGCGGACCTTATGGTCCAGACGCTCAAGAAGTACGAGTAGTAGGAAACCAACGTGTACCAGACAGACCAGAACGAGCTGACCTTCCGTAAGTCGTCCTACAGTGCGACACAGAACGACTGCGTCGAGGTCGCCCACCTGTCGCGCGGTGCTGCCGTCAGGGATACGAAGTCCCGCGAACTGGGGCACCTCGCGTTCGCCGACGCGCACGAGTGGCACGCCTTCCTGGCAAGCGCCAGGCACGCCGACGTGTAGGACCGACGTTCAGCACAACGAGAGGCCCCGGTGACCAAACCGGGGCCTCTTCGTATACCAGAACGCCCCAACTCTACCGACCACCGCTGACTCGGACCAGCGCCCGAACGATCCTGAACGGATCGAACCACTGTCACCTAACGTGACGCGGTCCCGATCAGCGTGCCCACGTGGTCCGGCTCCGGAGCGGGCTCGACCCACACCCGCACGTCCGTGAACCCGTGTCCGGCCAGGATGTCCTCCCACACGTGCGGTTCGTAGGCCCACCGGTACACCCACACCTGCCGCCCGAGGAACCCCTGACCGTACATGCCCTGCACGCCGTAGGAACCGGGGACTGCGGGGGCGTGGGAGAACACCAAACGCCCACCTTTCTCCAGTCGCTCGCGCACCAGCGGGAGCAGTGCCTCCGGGTCGGTGAACCAGAGCCCTCCCCAGATCGAGTAGACGGCTTCCCAACGGCGTTCGGTGTGGGTGAGCGTCTCGACGACGTCGCCCTGGTGGAACTCGGCCGCGGACAGGTGGCCCCACTGGCTCCGAGCCTGCTCGACCTGGACCGGGGACAGGTCCACTCCGGCGGCCTGGATGCCCTTGGTGGCGAGAGAGGCGACGGCGTTGCCGCGGCCGAACCCGAGCTCCAACGTCGTGGCGGGATCGCCGAGCAGTTCCTCGCCGGGACCGTGGTCGTCGTACTGTGTCCACCCGAACGCGGACTTGAGCGCGTCCTCTGGGGTCTGGGGCTTCATCCCAGCCCCGTACCGGTCCCAGTATCCGACGAGGTCAGTGGTGGTCGTGGCCATGTGAGGGTCCTCTGTGACAGGAGGTCAGGACCCGTCTCACGGTAGTCATGTCACGTCCGGTGCGGCAGGGGAACGGCACAAGAGGCCGGAGCCTCCAAGGCTCCGGCCTCTGTCCGGTTCCGGCCGCTCAGGGCATCAGTGGCAGTCGCTCCCCGGTGCGCAGGGGCTGCACTTGGCGGCGTCCCGGTCCCACAGCGGCCAGTCCACGGCGAACCCGTTGGCTTCGATGACGCGTGCGGTGCGCTCCACGGTTCCGTCGTACTTGAACGCGATCTCTGGGACGTGCTCCAGGAACCGGCCGTCGAAGTGGCGGGCGCAGAACTCGCGGTAGTTCACGGTGTCGAGGATGAACCCGTGCACGGCGATGTCCACGAGCGGACCGCACCCGATCTCCAGGCTCTGGCCCCACGTCTCCATCGAGGTGATCAGGTAGGCGACCGCCTGTCCGAAGCACCGGTTCGCCATCACGCTGTCCCAGGGGTAGTCCCGGGTGAGCAGGGCGATCTGCCGGTCCCACACTTCGGGCTCGACGAACTGTCGGGGGTCACGGGTCATGGTCGGGGCCGTCGTTGCCGTCATGCCGTTCTCCTTCCCAACCCCGGGTGGCGTCCCGGGGGCTGTCTCCAGGAGACGCCCACACACGTGAGCGCATCAATGCCGCCATGGGTGAGCGAACATTGCCTCGCGCGGCAATGGCCCGGACACCTCACTCCGGGTTACCGTGCGGTCCCTGACCCTCGTTCCGACCCTCGGGAGCCGGATTGGTCACCATCAGCCGCCAGACCCGCGCCCAACTCGCCCGCGACGCCTCCCGCATACGCGCCGACCTCCAACGCCGTGGCGCGTCCGTGGCGGCCATCGCCGCCGAGATCACCCGGCACCTGCCGATCTCGCCCCTGGAGGCGTGGCGTCTCGCCTACGGGTGGTCGCGTCCCCACGTCGTCGAGGCCGTCGGGGAGTTGTACCGCTCCGACGGGTTGGCCGTGCCCGGCCTGACCGCCGCCATGCTCTGCCGGTGGGAGCACGGCACCGTGCGCCCCAGCGCGGAGTACGCGCACGCCCTGGCCAGGATCTACGGTGTTCCCCTGACGCACCTGGGCATCCCTCTGCCCGGCGGCCCCTCGGGTTGGTACGGTCACCTCACACCGCACCCGCGACAGGAGGGCCCCATGCAGCCCGACGCCCACCCCGACCTCACCGCGGTCGCCGACAGCATCGCCCTGAACGGCCCCGGAACCGGGGCGGTCGACCTCGCCGAGCGGGCGGTGGAGTTCTACGCCGCCCGTTACAGCGACTACCCGCCGCGGGTGCTCGCCGCGGAGGTCGCGCGGTGCCGCTCCCTGCTCATCGACGGCAGCGCCACCTCCACCGACACGCGCCGCGTCGTCGGCTGGCTGTCCGGGCTGCTGGGCAGCCTCGCCCACCACACGGGTGACGTGCCCGCCTCGCTCATCCACTTCGGGACCGCGGCCAGGGTGGGCGAGGACCTGGGCGAACGCCGACTGGCCGGGTGGGCGCTCGGCGCCCAGTCGATGGTGACCATGTCCCAGGACCGCCACACCGAGGCCCTGGAGCTGGCGGACCAGGCCGCGGAGTTCGCCGACGACGAGCTCCGCCGCGCCCAGATCACCGCCTGGTGCCGACTGCGTCCGCTGGCCGCTCTCCGCGNGAGGCTCGACGGCACATGGACGCCGCCGACCGTGAGGAGCCGGGCCGGTTCGGCTTCGACCGCGCCGAGTTCCACCAGCACCTCGCCGAGTCCCTCGTCGGCCACGACCCCAGCGAGGCCGCACGGCAGGCCGAGACGTCCATCCGGTTGAAACGGGTGGGCTCGCCGGGGTGGGCGGCGGCCACGGCGATCCTCGCGCGCACCCACGCGGCCAGACGGAACCCCCAGGACGCGACCGCCGTGGGCATGACCGTCCTGGAGACCGTCCCGCCCGGGTCGCTGCGCGCGAACACGCGCTCCCGGTTGTTCCGCCTCGTGGAGGACCTGGACGGACACCCCGCTGCGGGGGAGTTGGCCGACGCGCTCAGGGCCTGACGGCTACTCGCACGGGTACGCCCGTGCGCGGCCGAGCGTGAGTTCGTCCTCATCGGGGACTCCGACTGCGACGCCGTGCGTGTGCGTGGTGGGGAGGAGAGGTTCGGGCACGGCATCCAGTCCCGATGCCGCCTGGCCGCCATGCACTACGGGCCCCTGGC
>NZ_ANBC01000408.1 GCF_000341125.1 Nocardiopsis lucentensis DSM 44048
CTACATGCGTCAGGGTGTGGCGGGCATCCGTGACCGCCTCACTGTGGACATGGTCGCCATCCAGCAGTCCCTCGCTGAGCCGCAGGCCTGGGCAACCGCCGCAGTGCTCGCTGTCTTCTTCGCGAAGACCATGCCGCTCGGTGACCACGCCACCGCTGTCCAGTGGTATCGCCGATCCGCAGCACTCGCGGACCGCTCCGAGGATGTTCAGACCCGGGTCTGGGTGCGTGGCCGGGCCTCGCTGGCGATCGCTTACGACCGGTCGGACGTGGACACCGCCGACCTCCTCGCCACTCAGGCACTTGCCCTGGACGAGACCCCGACAGTGGGGCGGCTGAGTGCCCAGCTCGCAGCCTCGCACGTGGCGGCCGTGCGTGGTGACGCCCAGGCGGCGGCCGACCACCTGGACGACGCCCGGCGCACCTTCGACGCGGCCGGGGTGGACGAGGCAGCGACGGATTTCAACATGCCGTGGTGGCGGTTCAAGATCTTCACCTCGGGCGCAGCCTCGCGCACTGGTGATGAACGGGCAGCGCTGGCCGCTCAGGAGGAGGCCGAGAGGACGATCCCTGTCGGGCATGACCGATACCAGACCCACCTCGACATGCACCGTGGCCTCCTCCTGGCGAAAGCCGGGGACCGGCGCGGCGGGACTTCGCACGCCACGACTGCACTCAACAAGCTCCCCGCACCACAGCGATCCGTCACGCTCCGTCGACTGGCTGAAGAGGTCAGAGCCGCCTGAGCACACGAGAAGGCGCCCCGCAGGCGAGATTGCGGGGCGCCTTCTCGTGTGAGCATCTACAGCTCGACGGGGTCACGCGGCGACCGTCCGGCCGCGATCTCGTCGGCGTCATGCCGCCAGGAGGCCCACCTCTCGTCATCGGCGGAAAGGATCCCAGAGACGGCGGCGGGCGAGATGTCCAGCGCGCGAGCAGCTGCTGCCTGGGAACCACGCTCGGCTCCGAATGCCTCGCGGATGTGGTGGGCCCGCAGGAATGAAAGCACGGACAGCCACGTGCGTGCCTCCTCCATGCGTGTGGTGATGGCCGAGTCGACCTCGGCCGGATCGCCATCGAGGTTGGCCAGGAAGAGGTCAGCGAACTCCGCCCAGGTCTCCAGGTGGGCGTCGCGGTCAGCCTCTCCGGTGAGCCGAGTGGGGTCGGTGAGTGCGCGGAAGGTGCCGCTGAGCGCGCGCTCGGCGTCGCGAATCACCTCGGCAACCGGTCGGCAGACGACCGACCATGCCGCTCCGGTGGCCAGCGCTGACCATGCCTGGCCACCGGCCACCCACATGCCAGCCTCCTCTCCGTGAAGGGTCGCAGCGAGCCGGGGGAAGGGCGTCGCGCCCGCCCCTGCGCGTCGAACAGCGAGGTCAAGTGCGCCTTGTCGAGTCAGGTCGTTGGCGATCTGGTCGGCCACGTGAGTCCCCTTCGGTTGAGTGCTATCCAATCTTAAGAGGGGGGTTAACTATTTGGCTACCCCCGGGGCCACTCCTCATCCAGTGCGTGTCTGACGACGATCGGTCATGCGACGCGACTGCAAGAGGTGATGACCATGACACGGAAGACCCAGACGACAAGACCACCCCGACCGCTGGCCATCCGTCTGGGCTGGCGGCGACCGCGGCGAGCAGAGCGCATCCGCGCCTACGTGGCGTGGCCCGCTGGCGACCTCGCCCCATTGGCGCTGGGAGTGCGGCTGCTTCTCGCCGCGAGGAGGGTCGCATGACCTCCGATCTGCCTCCCATGTGTCCCGAGATCGGCCGCGACCACTCCGGCTACGTCCGCCGCTGCGTCCTGGACCTGGACCACGACGGCGACCACCAGGACGCCCGGGGCGATACCTGGGAGCCGCCCGAGGTTGCGCTCCCCCGGCTCCGCGCCCGGTGGGGCCACTCCCACCACATCGTGTACCTGCCGAGCGGACTGTGGATGGCGACCGCCTACGACCCGAACGCCTACTGGAAGACCGAGGTCGAGCCGACCGTGGAGCAGCTGGACACGATGATCGGCCGCCACACCAGCCAGGCCGCGTCCGCCGCGACCACGTAGACCGCCGCGCCCCGGGCTCCCCTTCACCCGTCGCGCCCGGGGCGCGGCCCCACACCACAGAGAGGACGTCATGGACCCCATCCGCACCATGGTCGACGCCGCCCGCGAGGCAGGACTCGTCCCGGTCGTGCAAGGCCGGTCGGTAGACCTGCGCATCATCCGAGACGGCCACGTCGCCGCTGCGATCCGCATGTGGCTGTGCGGGGATCTGTGGCTCCAGGAGTGGCCCGCTCGCCCCGGCGTCACCCCTCTGCCGCGCGGCGCGGTTTTCACCATGGGCTTCGCGAGCACCGACCGGCAGCTCACGGGCGACGACTTCGCGGGCCTCGACGAGTGGTGGGCCCGCATCCCCGGCACCGGCCGGTCACGGCCTCCCGCCCCGGCGTGGATGCGCCGGGTCTACGCCGGGCTGTGACACAGACTCGGCGCCCACACGCGTCTGCGTGTGGGCGCCGTAGGGCCACCAGGCCCACCCCCGCGAGTGGCGGCAACCGCTCGTCGGGGCCCGAAGGAAACCGGATTACGAAGGAGCATACGAATGCAGATCGTGCACACCAATGGACGAAAGTCCCTGCCCACCGACCAGTGGGTGAAGGCCGAGGCCAGCCAGGGTGCATCCAATTGCGTCGCTGCCCTCCTGGCGGGGCGCACGGGTGTGAGCGTCGGCGACACCCAGACGCGCGACGTGATCGGCCAGCTGCCCGCCACCGAGTGGGCCGCCCTGGTTGCGGCGGTCTCCTGATGGGGTGGCTCCTGGGCTGGTACCGGATGTGGTGACCCACACGGACACCAAGCAGTAGACCCCCGCGGGCGCGCGGGATGAGGCCGCCCCAGCGTTGGGGGATGCGGGGCGGCCGGGCCCGGCCTGGGGAGGTCCGGGCCGAAGGGGCCACCGGCCGAGGGGGACCGGTGGCCCCACTTTCAACCCTCACATCATCACGTACAGCCACAGGGGGGATACATGGCGGAGTACCGGCTCACGGTCCGGATCCCGATGACACCGGACCAGGAGGACACCTACCGGGCCGACCACACGCTCGGCGAGAACGACTCCACACGCGACCGACTCGCGTCCACGGTCCATGACGAGCTGGAGGGACTCGGCGAGACCTCCGGATGGTGGGAGGAGGTGCGGGTGTCCTGACCTACCAGGGCACCCACCCACGGAACAGCCACCGAGTCACGTCGCCATCAGGGTCAGGTTCGTAGGCTGCCCGCAGCTCCACGCCCACGGGAGCCTCGGGGGCCATCTCCGGCGGCACCATGTAGTAGCCGCCCCACTCACGTGGGTCGGCGGGTAGGTCGCCCGGGTCATAGGCCATCTGTTCGCCGTCCATCGGGCCGCCGTACATCGTCACCAGCTCTTCGTGTGGCCACCTGTCCATCCGCGCCATGGAGGCATAGTCGCACCCGGCGCATGCAGGTGGGGGCGGTGGCCGGAAGCGGACGCGACGAAGCCCCCACCCTCCCGCGCAGGGGAGGGTGGGGGCGACGCAGCGTCAGCGGCTACGCCTCGTCTGCGGGGAGCGGCCGGTACCCCTCAACGACGTCCCACGCACCGCCGCTGACCGCGCGGGCGATGCACGCCAGGCGGTGCACCAGCTCGTCGGCGGACGGAGGCGGGACGAAGATGATGTCCTGATCCGACGCAAGAGCACTGACCACCAGGTGCTCCCGTGGCGACAGCAGCGAGCACGCGGCTCGCCACGCCTGGAATCCCTCGGAGGGATCCTCGGTGCTCTCCGATGGGTGAGTGACGGTGAGGATTCGGGCCCCGTGCGCGAGCACTAGCGCTTCGAAGGCGTCAGGATCCTCAGTGAGCGCCCACTCCGCGCCGCGTAGCAATGCAGCTTCGGCGTCCAGCTGTTCGCGCTCGGTTCGGGGGTGGTCTTCGGGGGTGAAGTGATTCATGAGCGCCCCTGTACTCCGGTGTGCTCGGGGTCGCATTCTTCCAGATCAGGCACGATTTGTGGAGAGTCGAGCGAGTTCTTCCGGATCGGAGTGCCAGTCGGTACGCCAAAGCGCCCCCGCTCCTCGTGCGAGGAGCGGGGGCTCTGGCGTGCGGTCTACGACCGGCGGGTGTGCGGGGCCAGGTACGCGGCAGCCGCGGCGACGAGAGTCACGGCCGCAGCGGCGACGACCTCGGGCACGTCCAGGCCGAAGAGCCCGGCGACGTAGATGAGCACAGTCACGGCCGCACCGCTCGCACCGGCGGCGGTGACCTTCTTCTCGGGGGCCAGGTGCCCGGGAGCCTTCGGGGTGGAGTGCATCAGCTGGTCACCTCCAGCTCGCCGGATACGCGCACGGTCGCGGGCAGGCCGGTGCCGGTGGACAGGTTCGCGACCGCGTCCAGAGCCTCCCGGCGTGCGACCGCGCGCCGGATCTGCGCGGCGGCGTACCCGTTGATGTGCGCGCCGCTGGTCGCGGAGGATCCGACCCATTGTCGGCATTCCAGTACGGCCGCGGCGGTCTTGGGGCCATAGTCGCCGTCGATGGTGCCCACGGTGTCGCCGAATCCGGCGTGGCCGAGGGTGGTCTGAAGGGCGTATACGGCCGATCCGCTGTCGCCTTCGCTGAGTCCGAGCATCTCCTCGTCTCCTTCTGGGGTGATGGGGGTCGGTGCCCCGGGGGGCTGGGTGAACGTGCCGTCCTCGACCAGGGCGTAGAGCACGCTCCCGGGGCACGAGGTGGAGGAGAAGTCGCGGTGGCCGAGCACGGTCCCGGACACGCCGTGCTCGTCCATGAGCCACTGGCGGAGCCGCCGCACCCCGTCGATCTGCGCCGGGGTGGGCCTCTCACCGTCGCCGATCATCAGGGACACGCTGTAGTAGCTGGCGTTCCCGGCGGTGGTGCCCTGGGCGGCCTGGTAGCGGTACAGCCCCCGGCCCTCGAAGACGTGGCCCTCGACCGAGACGCCGAAGCTGTAGCCGATGTCGGCCCAGGCGCGGTTGTTGACGTGGTCGTCGCGGGTGGACTTCCAGTAGGAGACGCAGTCGGAGTGGTCGCCGAGCCCGGTCGGGGCACCGTTGTAGTGGACGACGAGACCGGATCGAGGGTCGGCGTAGTCGGCGGGGGAGGACGCGGACCAGCCGAAGTAGGTCCGCGGGTAGTCGATCATCGGGCGCCTCCAGGGCATGGTGAAGGCCCCGGCGGCGGCCGGGGTGGTGGGGTGGTGGTTCTAGGACAGGGCGGCGGTGCCGACGGCCACCACGGCCCCGGCGACGATGCCGATGCCGGTCACGATGACGGCCGTGATCGCGATCGTGCGGGTGGCTCGGGTGTCCATGTCCTCGCGGGTGACGGTGACCCGCTCCAGCTCGTCGAGGCGGGTGTCGAGTTCGCCGAGCTGTCGGGCGTGCTCGTCGGTGCGGGCGGCTTGGTGTTCCAGGCGTTGGATGATGACGTCCAGGCGTCCGGACACCTGGGCGAGGCCGACCTCTATCGTTCGGCGTAGCCCTTCCAGGGAGTCGTCGGGCATCAGCCCACCCGCTGGGCTCGAAGGTAGGAGTCATCCGACAGCGTGGTCGGGTCCGCGTGGGAGGTGATCTGCGCCCACTCCAGGGTGATCGTGCCGGGGCCCTGGAGGATGAAACCCTCCCGTGCCGCAGCCCGCAGACCCGAGCCCTGGGTGTTGCCGTACTCGGCCTCGGTGCCCATCCCGTGCACCGCCGAGCGCATGTTCGTGTCCAGCCGGTTCGTGGACGTCGCGGTGGGGCCCTGGACGGCACGCAGGGACACGGTGGTCATGGTGGTCGACCAGGAGACGCGGATGCCGCCGGAGTTGGCGGTGCCCGCGTAGTCGATCATGGCGTGGATGTCCCACACGCCGTCGCCCAGGGTCAGGGTCAGGTCGGAGTCCGGGGCTACGGTGGTGGTGTTGGTGCGGTCCTCGTTGACGCTCTTGTAGGCGTAGACGGGGTTGTGCTCGTTGAGGCGCTCGGCGGTCACACGCATGCCCGCCAGCCACGGAAACGGCACGGTGGCGCCTCCCTTCTGGTCAGAGTGCGATGGTCATGGGGTGGGCCAGGCGCACATCCGCTCCGGCCGGGTGCGGCTTGGTGATGCCGTTGATCCCGCGGGTGACCTCCACGGTCTGCGGGAGCGAGGACCCGTCGCCGATGATCAGGCTGACCCGCATCACCTCGCCGCCGACGGTGATGTCGAACGGGAAGTCGTCCGGGTAGTCAGCGGAGGTGATCCAAGTCGGGCCCGCCGTGGTGGCCACGGACAGGGTGGTTTCGGCATCGTCGATGGCGAACGCCAGCTCGGATCCGGCGGTGTCAGCGCGCTCGGGCGCGTCCGGCTCCCCTCCGGTGGTGCCGTCAGCGGCCTCGCCCACGGTCCACGGCGAGGCCGGGGTGCACACCAGGGTGATGTCCCAGGCGTGGGTGTTGATCCGCTCCTCGTAGCCCTGGACGATCACGTCGATCTCCGCCGCTTGCACCCACGAGGGTGGGTTGAGGATGCGCACCCGGTCCCCGGCATCCAGGGCCACGATGGTCGGGATGTGGGCGGCCATCCTGGGGTTGGCCAGGTTGAGGCGGATGGTGGGGAAGCGCATCTCATCCACGGTGCCCAGGTGGAGTCGCCACGCGGCCTGGTCGGGCAGCTGGGCGTCGTCGGCGAGGTTGAGCGTCACTGACTCGTCGTAGCGGCCCACCGCGGCGACGCCGAGCGGCCCGGTCTCGTCTACCACGCGGTAGCTCGCCCCGCGAGTCCGCTTGACCGTGACGTCGTTGCGGGTGGCCTGGTCGTCGTCGGTCGGCTCGATCGGCGCGAAGATCTCACCGCTGCCGTAGTCGAGGGTGAGCACGGGGGGCTGGTTGTACAGGGTGTCGCGGCCCCGGTAGGACAGGCCGAGCCGGTCACGCAGCTCCCCGGCCACCCCCAGGTCTGGGGCCTGGGCGTCGGTCACCACGTCCAGGAACGTGCCGCGGGGTTGTGGGCCGAGCCGGGTGTCGGCGGCGCCCATGATCTCCATCGGCACGTTCTGCTCTGTGCTGATGCGGTTCAGGCGGGTCCTGGCGGTGTCGTTTCTGCTGTAGCCGCTGAACGAGTCGTTGTACGCCAGGGGGAAGACGCCGCCCCACACGGACAGGTGCCCGAGGGACATCCCCTCCAGTTCGGAGCCGAACCTGGTGTCGATCCCCGTGGCCCTGCCAGCGGTACCGGTGTAGTCAGCGCTGATGGCAGAGCCGTCCGTGGTCTGGTCGAACCAGGCGATCTCCCAATCGACGAGGAACCCGTTCTGTACTGCCAGAAAACGGAAACGCCGCCAGTCGTTGAAGAACGGCGGAGTGCGGCCGGTCAGGTTGCCGCTGTGCGCGTTGATCTCCACATCGTCCGCGTCGTAGATCCGCCCCACGATGTACAGGTCACCACTGAACTCCAGCAGGCTCGCCTGAGCCCGGCCCTCAGTCGTGATGATGTTGAACAGCACCTGCTCTGAGGTCAGGGTTTCAGGCTCGGGGAGCTTGTAGAAGAAATCGACCTCCCAGCCGTTCACGTCGTCCATGGGGATCGCCCGTGAGGTCCGCAGTCGTGCGTTGTCGGTGATCGTGGGAAGCCGTTCGGAGCTGATCAGACTGTCGTCGTCAGCGAAAACCAACCCGGAGGCGATCAGCGGTTCCACGTTGTCCACGCCAGCTGTGGGCCGGGTGGTGTCCACGCCGTCCTCCAACGGCCAGTAGGCCGGGGGCCAGTAGGCCGGGATGGCGGATCGAAGGGCCGACTGGAGCGGGGACTGCCCCTGCCCCAGGCGGCGCAGGATGCCCGCGGCCTGGAGAGGCACCCACACGTCGGAGTCGGACAGATCCCACCGGGGCGGCCAGCTCGCGACCTGGCCCACGAACCGCACCGAGTAGTCGGGCGGCGTGGGGGCACGCACCGTTAGGTCGTCGTAGGCGAACGTGAGGGGAGTGGCGGTGTCGTCAGCAGTGACGATCGACCGAAGCCCGAACAGGCCATCGTCAAGGACGTTGGTGTACGCCTGCGTGTGCCAGACGGCAGGCTCCTCCTCGCCATCGGCCCACACTCGCATCCGCAGCTCTGGGCCGTCCGCCAGGCACCGAACTCGCAGCACGGTGTCTGGCTCGTAGGTCAGATCGGGAACGTTGCTGAGCCCGGAGGTGAAGATCAGGGCGTTGTCCTGGAACTCCTGGATGCCCGTGGTGATGCGCAGACCCTCGTCGCTGGGGAGCCCGGTATCGGTGCGGAAGCCCACTGAGAACCGGACCAGAGTGTTGCCGACGATGCGGGCCTGGACGCCAGCGAACGCGGCGGCCGTGAGGCTCCCCGCGGGGACTCGGTCGATGCTGACCGTGAACTCGGCATCGAAGTCGGCGGGCTGGTCCGTGGTGGTGGTTTGATTCGCCGACGAGCCCAGGACGCTCATGGCCATCAGCCCGCGGCCTCCCGAGACTGAGTACGTGGACGCGGGAACGTTACCGAAGGGGTCGTCCCACACCTGCCCGGTGTCAGCGGTCCCCCACCCGTCGGTGACGGTGCGGGCGAAGCCGTCGACCAGGTGCACCTCGCCCGGCGGCGGCGGATCCTCCACCGACACGCGGAGGGGGGTGTTGCGGCCGATCAGCCCGTAGTACGGCGACATGGGGTTGCGCGGCGAGTACTTGCCGTGCCGGTTGTTCAGCGTCAGGGACAGCTTGGCGGGGTCGGCCTGGGTGGCCTCGTCCGCACGGCCGCGGCGGATCTGGATGTCGGAGGAGACGCGCACGTCGCCAGTGATGTCCACCCACGTGCCATCAGAGAGCTGGAGTTCCACGCCCAGGTCCGGAGGGAAGGTGGGTGGCTGGTAGGCCTCGGTGACGGCGGTCAGCTCGGCGGACGCCGACAGTGTCGCCGAGGTCGTCACCGACTTGGACACGGCGGCGGCCAGGTCCCCGCTCGCGGCGAGGGAGGCCGACGTGGTCACCGCCTTGGACAGGTCGGCGGTCAGGACAGCGGAGGCGTCCAGGGTCGCCGACGTCACCGGGGCCGCGGCCGGGCCGAGGGCGGCCGAGTCGCTGATGGCCAGGTGGGACAGGTAGGTGGGAGGTGGTGTGGCGGCGGACTGGTCCTCAGCCCAGGCCAGGTCGATCGCGGCCAACACCTCAGCACCGGCGCCGCCCCCGGACCCGAACGTGCCCACGAGATGCCCGAGGCCGTGGTCGGCGGCGAAGCCGTCCAGCTGCCCGGCCATCTCATCGCCGTAGAAACCATCCGCACCGAACAGCGGAGCCGGGTATCCGAGGTCGATCAAGCGGTTCTGGTAGTCCTGCACATCCTGGCTGAACGTGCCGTTGCCGTAGGGCAGGTAGAAGTCGCGCCGGTACCGGTACGCGCTCACCTCGGCGGTGACGCCTCCGGCCAGACCGGTGCCGGTGAAGGTCGCGACCTGCTCGCCGGAGGTGGCGTGGCCCGGGTAGAGGCGGACCTCGGTGTCGGTTCCGTCCGAGGTGGCCTCGATCCGCACCCACTGGCCCAGGGCCACCCCCGTTCCGGACAGGGTCGGTGACAGGGCGCTGTCGTCGAGCCCGTCCGGCTGAAGGGTTACGCCCACATCGCCGCCGGCGGTTTCGTGCAGGACCAGTCCGTAGGACCCGAGGCGGGCGATCCACCGCACCTCGTCCTCGCCGTACCCGGCGGCCTGGAGGTCGGGCAAGTAGGCGTAGACCCGCAGGTGCCACGGGGCACTCGGGAGCGTCGCTGTCAGGTGCGGGGTGTCGCCACGGTGCAGGCCGGTGGACACCTCCAGGGTGGTCAGCGACCGGACCGTCTGTAGGTCCTCATAGACCGCCCGATCGAGGGCGCCGATGTCGACCGTGCCCACCCGGGCGGTGTTCGCCAGCGACGACGTGGTGGGCAGCGCCCCGGGAGGCCCAGACAAGCTGTTGTCGACCGTGACGGCCACGGCATCCTCCTCTCTACGCCGGGCTGGTCAGATTCAGGTCGGCCGGGTCCACGGTCAGCACCCCGGCCGCCCCGAACGTCTCCTGCGTGGATGTGGCACCGCCGCCGAGCCACGTGGTGCCGTCCACCGCCCACAGGCCCACGTGGGTGATGGTCGCGGACTCCACGTCGAACACCAGCGGGGACGCGGTGGCGACGCCGCCGGAGGCCGCACCCCAGGTGATCGCCTTACGGGCGTAGGAACCGCCCGTGGCTTCGTTGGCGCCGGTCGCCCCGGGGTCGGACGTGTGCAGGCTCATGTGGGTGGCCTGGTCGACTCCTGCCCCATCCAAGAGGCCGTTGAGGAACACGGTGGTCAGAGCCATGGGCTGCTATCTCCTTCCGAGAGAGGTGACGTCGCCGCCGCCGGACTCGCGCACCCACCCGCGGATCACACGGACCAGGTCGTCGGTGCCGCCGGTCACGTCGAGAGTGATGGACTGAGCGGCGGTGGATCGCTGGGTGGCGGCCACGGTGGCGGCGGACAGGGTCGGCGCAGCGGGTGCCGTAGTGGCGGTGGCGGCCATGCGGTCGTCCAGCGGCGACATGAGCCGGTTGGCGATGCGGTCGATGCGCGTCAGCTCGCCGAGGATGCCGTCACCGACGCCTTCGGCGATGCGCGCACCTGAGATCTCCGGAGCGCCTCCGCCGGACAGCGGCCCTTCCTTCGCCGGGGAGAAGGGAAGCTTGTCGCGGATGGTGGAGGCCATGCTCGATGCCGTGCTCGACAGGGACCCGAACATGCTCCTGATGCCGTTGATCAAGCCACGGATCACGTTCTTCCCGGCGTTGTACAGCAGCGATCCGAGGTTGCCCAGCGCGGATCGGATGCGGCCCGGGATGCCCCGGACGAACCCGACCAGGCGGCCGACGGTGGCCACGACCCGGTTGTGCATGCCCAGGATCGCGGTGATCGCGAGGTTCTTCGCGGCGTTGAACCCGGCCGAGATCGCCGACTTGACGAAGGCGATGGCCGCGGACACCTTGCCGGTGATGGCCTCCCACGCACCGGAGATCTTGGAAACCACCCAGTCCCACGCGGCTGCCACGGCCGACTTGATGGACTCCCACAGCCCGACGAAGAACCCGGCGATGGCACCCCAAACAGAGGCGGCGGTGGACTTGATCCACTCCCAGACCGCAGCCAGCTTCTCCTTGATCCAGTCCCAGGCGGCACCGGTAGCGGCCACGATCTCGTCCCAATAGACGATGATCAGCACGATCACGGCGATCAGGGCGATGATCCCGAGGATGATCCACGTAATCGGGGACGCCCAAAAAGCCGCGTTCAACAGCCACTGGACACCCGCCCAAATCAAGGTGGCGACCCGGATAGCAACCATGATGCCCTGGTAGAGGCGCAGGGCGACGGTCGCCGCAGTGACCGCCGCAGCAATGCCCAGGACGGCCCCCGCGACCATCGTGAGCGTCCCCTGATTCTCCGACGCCCACCCGGCCACGTCGGACAGAGCCGGGCCGAGCCCGGAGGCCAGGTCGGTGGTCAGCGACCGGATCGAGGAGGAGAACTGCTGTGCGGGGTCGGCGGCGAGCGTGTCGGCCATGCCCTGCGCGGACCCGGACACGTTGTCGAGCGCGGCCGTGGAGGGATCCAGGGCGTAAAGCCCGTCAGCGAGGTCCTCAGCCTTGGTGCCGAACAGCTCGGTGGCGATGGCGTCACGCTGGATCGGGTCCTCCACATTGCGGAGGGCGTCCAGGGTGGTGTCCAGGGCCTCGCTCGCGCCCTCGCCGCCCTCGCCGATCTTGGCGAACAGCTGGTCGGCGGGCAGGCCGAGTGACTCGAAACCCGACCGGATTCGGTCGGACCCGGTGGAGGCCTCGATCGAGAACTCTTTGATGGCGTCAGCGACCGCGTCAGCGTCGCGGGCGCCGCCCTGGAGACCCTGGGAGATGAGCCCCATCGCCTGCTCACCGGACAGACCCATGCTGCGGAACTGCGTGGAGTACTCGGTGACCGTGCTGAGTAGGTCGTCGTTGTGGCCTGCGGTCTCCCGGAACCCAGCGGCGAGGAGGTCGAACGCTTCCTGGCCGTTGGCGGCCAGACCGGTCTTCATGAGTTGGCCGGCGGCCACGGTGGCTTCGTTGACATCCTGGTCGAACGTGGACGCCAAGGTGAGCGCCGAGGTGGTCATCTCCTCCAACTCGGCGTTGGTGAAGGATCCCAGCTCACCAATGTTGCCGTGCACACCGGCCAATGCGCCGTTCACCTCACCGATCGACGAGCCGAACCCGTCGGAAAACACCGCCCCGGCGACCTCACCCGCCCGCGCCGCCTCGTCCTCGGCCAGGCCGAGCTGGGCGGTCAGCTTCGCATTGGCCGATCCGATCTCCAGAGCGTCGGAGATGCCCACGCCCAGGGCGGCACCGGTCGCGAGCCCGGCGGTGGTGCCGATGCCCTCCAGGGTCACGCCGAGCTTTTCAGCGTCGGCCTGGACGTCGTCGAAGGCGCTCTTGACGGCGCGGGTGGCGCGGTCCGCTCCGGACTCGACCCCCTTAGCATCGACACCGATCTTGACGAGGAGCTCTTGGAGGGTGGCCACAGCTCACCTCCCTCAGGGTCACCGCCGCTGGCGGCGTATGGATGGTTGTTCGGGCTCGTGCGAGACGACGCGGGTCGTATGGCCGTCGGCGTCGCGGATCTCCTCGACGCCGCCCAGGGCCCGGTTGGCGTCGCGCACGGCGGCCAGCTGCTCCTCCCACGACGTGCCGCGGTCGTGGTCCCAGTCGGGTAGGAAGTCCGTCGGCTTGGCCTTGCGTCCGCCCTTGCCACGGTTGGCGTTGGCGATCACCGACGCCAGGAGGGCAACGAGCTGATCATCACGCTGCCCTCCCAGGGGTCCGGTGATCTGCTCGTAGGCCATCCACCGCGTCAGCTCCGCACTGGACATGCGGCGCAGCATCTCGCCGACGGGCATGCCCAGGTGAGCGGCTAGGCGGTACTGGAAGGCGAGCTCGGGGCGCTGCCGGAGCTGGCTTTTCCCTCCTCCACCGCGTCCTTACCGATGCCGGACAGGCGGCGCACGACGTCCCAAAGTTCGCCCATGACCTTGCCGTTCTTCCGGCCGAGCTCCTTGGCGTCGGCGTCGGCGAACAACCGTTCGCCCTGCTCGTTCACGATCGCCTTGGTGACGAGCTTGGCGCGGAAGTTCTGGAGACGGGTAGCGCTGACCTCGCCCTTGGAAGCGGCGGCCATCGACGCCTCGTAGGCGTCACGGTCAGCCGACGACAGTCCGGCCACGCGCACCGTCCCGCCCCACTGGGGGACGGGCACGTCCTCGTAGTCGATGTCGTTGGCACCGAGGATGGCGTCCTTGCCGAGCAGCATGAGGGGTTTCTCCTTCTGGTTCAGGGGTGATCAGGCCAGGCTGGACAGGACCGGCTTTCCGGACACCTTCCAGGTCAGGGAGGCCGACAGCTTGTCGTCGAATGGGGCTTCGGGCTCGAACCCGGTGAGACCGGCCTGGAAGGTCCACGTCGTCTGCGCCGGGTCGGGGAAGATCACCCGGTAGCCACGCGGTTCGGAGGACTCGTAGTCCTCGGTGAGCGGGTCGTGCAGGACCGGGTCGTAGTTGAGATCCGCGGACACCTCGCCGCCGTCCTTGAGCCCGAAGATGAACTCACGCCACCCGTCGGGGCTGTCGTGGGCGGTGACGTCGATCTCCTCCCGGGAGGTGGTGGGCCCGGAAGTGTTGGTCATCGACCCCACCGGCTCGTAGTCCCCGCCGCCAGGCGTCGCCTCGCGCTCGAGGGCAACGCCGAATCCGTCGCGTCCAGCCATGGGTCACTGCTCCTGTTCTGTGGTGATGCGGAACCGGAGGACGACGTGCCTGATGGCCGGGTCCTCGTCGGTGATGTTCTGGCCGAACTCGAACCGCACCGACACCGTGTGGTGGCCGGGGACGGTGAGCGGCTGGTGGTCGACGAGGGTGGTCGCCTCGTCGGCGATCGTGTTGGCCTGGATCCACCCGCGCTCGCGTGACCACACATGCAGGTAGATGGTGGTGTCGCGGCCGAGCCCGTCATGGGTGTTATCGGCGGATTCGGTACTGATCTCGCCGATCGTCACGTAGGGATGGGCAGCGGCCTCGGGTACGTAGTCGTAGACCGGGCACGACAGGGCACCGTTCAGGCGCTGGTAGAGAGCCGTCTGGATTCCGGCAGCGGGGCGAACCCCCACACCGACCACCCCCTATCGGAGCTTGTCGAGCGCAGAGCCGACGTGGCGGCGCAGCCGGTCGGAGTACTTGGGCGCTTCGGCCTCGGCGGCAGGATGGGCGAACGGCTGTGCGGCCGTGCGGCTGGTGCCGAACTCAACCAGGGCCGCCCACCACGCGCGCTTGGCGCCGAACACGCCCACCTCGCCCCGCAGAGCCCCGCGGACCCGACGGCCGATCGCCCCATGCAGCTGCCCCGACTGGCGGGGCACCCGGGAGCGCATGTCCTTGTAGACCGCGGTCACCGACTCGGTGGTGGCCGCCTTGGCGCCGTCGTAGATCTGATCGGGCAGGTACTTGAGCTGCCTCTCCAGCTTCTTGAGGCCCTTGACGGTGACCTTGGCCATCACGCCCCCTCCGGCTGGATCAACTCGCAGTCGGCGCGCAGGTACACGTCCTCAGACGGGACCACTGCGGCGACCACCCTCCAGGTCTGCCCCGCCCGGCGCAGCTCGTCACCCCGGTGCACGTCCGTCCCGGGGGCGAGGTAGATCGGTTGGGTGTGGTCGGCCCCCACCTGGCGGGCGGCCACCCGTTCGGCGACGGACGGCTGGGAGATGCGGCACCGCACCGGCCCGATCTCCACCCACGTGGTGGTCTGCCCGCCGGACCCATCCGGGACGGTGGTGCGCCGCCACAGGGTCACCTCGACGTTGAGCAGGTGGCCGATGGCGCGGCGTCTCATCGGGGCAGGTTGAGCACGGCGACCTCCACCGCCGTCACGGCGTCCCACGACAGGGCCGCGCGGCGGATGGTCGGGTCGCGGTAGACCGAAGCCATCGGCACCACCGCCACCTCCCCGGCGGGGATGGTGACCGTGACGTCCTCCACGGGGATGCCCCGCACGGTGCCGGGGGTGGCCACGGTGAGGGTGTGGGCAGAGGCGTCGTCGTTGCGCACGAGCAGCACCATGCCGGTACCGGTGGGTGCCTCGTCGCCCCCGGCCGACGCCGGGGTCCACACGATGGCGTCCAGGCCCGGAACGGGGGCGTCCTGGGCTGCGATGATGGCCATGAGTGTCCTTCCTCAGAGGGAGCGCAGCACGGCCGCGCCGCCGCCGAAGCGGCTGCGCAACCGGGTGCGCAGGTAGTCGGGGAGCTCCATCTCGGTGATGAGCCCGTCGCCGCCGTAGGTGACCGAGTAGTCGCCGATGCGCTCGGAGCGCACGTCCCCGGCGGCCAGTCCTTCACCCCCGGAACCGGATCGGTAGGCGACCAGGGACTGAGTCGCGATCCGGCACACCAGGTCGACGATGTCGGCGGGCACCGTGGCCAGGCCGTGGGTGTAGGTGACCTCCACCTCGGCCTCCACGCCGCCCCACCCGCAGCTGCGGAACAGGGAGGCGCGGGGGCGGGACAGCCGCCAGTCGTCCACCTGGGCCTCGTCGATGAGCACGGTGGTCACGGAGGTGACCGGCGGCCCTGGCATGGGCAGGCGGGACTCGCACCGGCCCGCCAGGACGACGGTGCCGGTCGTCTGGGAGATCGGGCACCCGGCGGCGGACCGCACGGCGGCGGAGGCCACCCCCAGGTATCGGTCGACGAGCTGCTCCTCGCTCGCGTCGATGGCCACGCCGAGCGCGGTCATGTCCGCGCGGGTGGCCAGCGGGGACAGCGGCACGGCGGCCTCCTACTCGGTGCTGGCCGGGGCCTTACGCGGGGAGGCCTTGGTGACGCTGCGCAGGTCGTCGCGGCGCACGAGCTTCTTCAGGTACTCGTGTGTCTCGCCGCCCTCCTCCACTCGCAGGCCCACCTTCTGGCCGCTGTTGTTGACGATGTCCAGATCGATCTTCTTGGTGTCCCTCGCCATGGGTCTTGTCCTTCCTTAGGCGGGCAGGCCGGTGGTGACGTCCACGTCCATGACGGCCAGAGCCTCCGGCCGCACGACACGCGAGCCGTACAGGTGCAGGCCCTTGATCGCGTCGCTGAAGGACGACTCGGGGCGGTAGGCCTCGGTCTTGTTGATCTGGTCGGCGAACGTGGTCGCGATGGAGTGCCCGGCCACGACGAAGTTGGAGACCGCCGGGGGTGTTCCGGCGGTGCCCTCGGGCAGGTTCAGCGACACCATCACCTGGAAGCCCAGGACGCGGCCCACCTCGCCGTTGAGGATCGGGGTGGTCGACCCGTACTGGGAGGCGTCGATGAACCGTGCGTCCTGGAGCAACAGCGCGTGGAGTTCGGGGGCCACGATCAGGAACCGCCCCTGGGCGGGGACCTTGGCCTTGTCCAGGGCGAGCTTGAGGGCCAGGACGATCTTGTACGCCTCGTCCGCGGTGCTGGCCGAGCCCGCGGTGAGCACGTTGCCCGCGTTCGTGGTCATCAGGGTCGCCACGAACTGGTCGGCGACGTCGCGCAGACCGTCGGCGGCCTCCATCGCCGCCTTGCTGAGCAGCTGCCCACCGTCGCGGGCCTGCCGGGCGTCGACGTCGTCGACTTCGAACGCGAAGTACTTGGCCTGGTCGATCAGCAGCGTCTGATCGGTGGTGGTGAGCGTCTCGGGGTCGATCGTGGTGACGTTCTTGGTGTACGTCGAGATCGTTGGCGCGGTCAGGCTGCCGATGTGGACGGTGTCGCCGAACTGGGCGATGTCGCCCTCGTAGTCGCGGTTGATGACGTTGGACTGGCCGAACACGTACCGCTTCTTCAGCGCCACGAGCAGGTCGGCGTTCCACACCTCCGGGATGAAGGTGTCTACGGCCATGATGGTCTCCTCTTCAGGGGTTACCGTGTGCTGATTCCGAGCGCGTCGTCCAGGCGGCCGTCAGCGCGGGCCTTGACGATCTGCTCGGGGCTCATCCGCTTCAGGTCGGCGCGGGTGAGCTGCTTGGGCTTGCCGGTCCCCTTGCGGGCTCCGGAGTCCGCGGTCCCCTCGAAGCGGGGACGGGTGCCGCCTTGCGCGGCCAGGTAGGGCTTGCGCTTGATCAGGTCGTCGATCGCGTCGCTGATCTCCTCGGAGTCGACCTCGCCATCGTCGTCGACGTCGAAGCTGCCCAGGTCGAGGAGGCGCAACGCGTCTTTGGGGTCGGCGAGCTTGCCCGCCGCGGCGGCCCGGACCTCCGAGCGCAGGATGCGCGCGTTGGCCTTGGCGGTGACGGCCTCGGTGGCGGCGCGGACCGCGTCCTCGTCGGCGAACCGTTCACCTCGGGAGGACTCGGCGAGCTTCTTCTCCAGCTCCCGGCGCCGGTCTCGTTCGGCCTTCCACTTCTCCTTCTGGGCGGCCAGGGCCTTCTTGCCGGGGTCGCCGAGGTGCTCGGCTCCCTCGGGGTCGGCCTCGTCGTCCTCGCCGATTTCCTGCTCGGGGGCGGCCGTCTCGTCGGTGCCGCCGTCGCCCTCCTCGGTGGTGCCCTCGTCCTCCTCGTCGTCGAGGGCGCCGCCCAGCACGGGCCACACGGGGCGTTCGCCGATGACGGCGAGCGCCCTGAGGCCGGTGACAGGGTGGACGGGCAGGTCGGTGTCGAGCGTCTCGCTCATCGTGTGCTCCCGTTGCGGGTTGGTCAGCCCCCGCCCGTTGCGGGCGGTGGCGGTGAGGTGAGATAGCCGTGCTCGTACAGCAGCTCCAGGGCGTGCTGTCGGTCGGAGGCGTCGCGCATGATCGCCTCGGGCATCAGCCGCGGCCGGGCGGACCGGGTGTAGCGGCCGGACGCGTCGGGGCGTAGATCGCCCAGGCGGCGTCCGGCGTAGCCGCGGGACGTGGTGCCCTCGGTCGTGTAGCGGCCCCGGGTTCGGTTCGTGGCGGACTGCATGCCACGTCGGGCGTTGACCACCTGGCCGATGTCGGCGCCCTCGCGGATGGCTGCGGCGGCGTGGGCGCCGAAGGACCGGTCTTGCTGTGCTCGGGACATGGACTCAAAAACCCGACGTGGGTCGTCGCCCTCCACCCGCTCGTCCGGGCTCATGGGCCGCATCGTGCAGTCGCACCGAGGGTGGCGGGCGAACCCTTCGGACCAGGCGTACTCGCGCCCGGCCAGGACGATGCACCGGCCACACGCCGGACGCGGCACCACACGGGTGTAGGCGACCACCCGCGGGCGGGTCGCCATGCCCACCTGCTCGACGGACCGGCCGATGTCCAGGGTCTGAGTGCGGGCCATCTCGTCGAGCTGTGCACGCCCGGCGGCCAGTGCGCGGCGCGGAGAGACACCGCGCTTGATCGCCGACAGCGACGTGATCGCCGGTCGGGACAACAGTGTGCCCAGGTCCCGGCCGTCCGAAGCGGTACCGGCCAGCTGTTCGGGAGCCAGGGCGGATACCGCTGGGGCGATGGCGCCAAGGAGTTCATCGAGGTACTCCACCGCCCCCAGGGCGGCGGCCAGCTGCGCGGCCGACAGCAGTGTGACCGCGCTGGGCACGATCTCGGCCCAGGACCGGCCGATGTTGTCCGCATCCACCTGCGACCACAGATCGCCGAGACCTTCGGCGGCGCCGAGGGCGATGCGTTTCTGTGCGCGCTGGTGGTCGATGGCTGCCTGGGCGCTCACGCGGGCTCGCCCTCGTCGCCCCCGGCCTCCTCGCCGTCACCCTCGGGTGCCTCATCGGGAGCGGGGATCTGGCGGGCCCGCTCCATCTGGTCGGCGATCGCCCCGATCGGATCCATGTCGGCCTCGCGCTGCTTCATGGCGAGCATGTCGGCGACCTCGGTGGGGGTGAGCCCGTACCGCAGAGCGATCCATTCGAAGGGGAACCCGATCTGCTTGAGCTTGGTCAAAGCGTCGGCGAGCTGGGCGTGCGACCGTGACTCGGCGTCGGCCCACAGCACCTGTCCGGACCGCAGCGCGCGGGCCTTGGAGGTGTCGCCCTGGGCGAGGGCGACGAGGGCGAACACCTCCCGCAGGGCTTGGCCAAACCACAGCTGTTTCTCCTCGGTGCGTTTGACCAGGCCGGTCTCGGCGGCGATCAGTGCGTCGCCGGACAGGTTGGCCATCTTGCCCACCAGGTAGTGCTGTGGGGTGCGGGTCTGGGCGGCGATGTGCCCGACCGCCACCTCGATCACGTCGGAGTAGGCGGCCAGGTTCGCCGCGGACCACTCGTCGGTGCGCACGTTCTCCCCGTCCACCCACAGCACCCGGTCGACAGCGAACTTGGACAGGTCCGCCGGGCGTTCCCCGACAACCTCCCCTTGGTCGTTCAGGACCGGGATCGTCGGCCGCTCGGCTCCCAGGACGATCCGCTGCGGGAAGCTGGCGTAGTCCGAGGCGGTGAACAGCTGCGCCCACAGCAGGTTGACTGCGTCCTGCATCGCCACGACCCCGGACACGTCCGAGATCGGATCGTCGGCGAGCAGGGGGCGGTTCGGCAGCTCCACGAGCGGCACCACGCCGAGCGGGTTGGTCTGCGGGTTCGGTTCGGCCCCGGTGTCGCGCGGCTCCCAGGAGGCGATCTCCTCGTCGGCCTGGGCCATGTTCGCTGACTTCTCCTGACGTGGCAGCGGGCGCTCCAGCTTCCATACCTGGTCGGGCAGGTACAGCACGGCCATCTCGGTCTCGCCGTCCTGCCAGCGGCGCAGCGCGGCACGGCGCCGGCGCCGGGATCCGGGCTCGTAGGCCACCACGCACTGGGAGGCGTCCTCGAAGGTGACCAGAGGAGTGTCCTCGTCGTCGGGGTTGCCCCACACCAGCGCGAAGCTGCGCGCGGACACCACCGACCCGAGGAAACCCAGCTGGGAGTCGGCGTCCAGGGCGTTGGTCTGCCACACCCTCCACGACTCGGCGTCGGCCTGGTCGGCCCCGGCGGGCTTGACGCCGGTGACGGTCAGCCGCTCCACGGGAGAGTCGGCGACCACCTGCGTCCAGTTGTCGGAGAAGTCGCGGTACCGCTCGCCGTGGTATTTGCGGAACTCCTCGGAAGCGAACCGCAGCGGCTGCTCGCCCTTGTAATAGCGCTGGTTGGTGCTGATACGTCCCCACCGGGTCGACAACTCAGCTTCCAGCGTGTCCACCAGGGCGCGGGCATGCTCGAGGGTGACCGGCATCCGTTCCCCCTCTCATGCGGTGTAGACGTAGGTCCGTTTGCGTTTGGTCATCCCAGCGGCGACGGCGTCCCCGGCGGCTTCGTGCGCCAGGACCGAGGTGACGGTGGCGTCGATCTTCTGGCGCTCCGAGGCTTTGCGGAGCACGTACCGGTCGCCCGGCCGCGCGGCCGCTCGGGTGTTGGCGATGTGGTCGTGGGTCAGCTCGCACCCGTCGTGGGTGAAGGTGGTGTCCTTCTTGAGCACGTCGGTGCGCAGTCGTTCGCACGCGGCGTGCATCTGCACGATCCGGCGGGTCTGCCACCGGATCACCTTGCGCTGGCCGTGCCGGTCCACCCAGGCGTCCACCTCGGACTCCCAGTAGGGCGGGTCGCAGTACATGAGCACCACGTCGAAGGTCCGCATCAGTTCGTCGACCGCGGCGTCGACCTCCAGGCGTGGCACCTGCCCGTCCGGGTAGTCGGCCGGGTTCCAGATGGTCGGCTGCCGGTCGGGACCATACGTCGGGGTGAACTGGTGCCCGTCGAGGGTCTCGGCACGGATCGCCGTCCAGTCGTCGATGTCGGAGCCGTCGAACCCGAGGACGATGCGCGTCTTCGGCTTGATCTGGCGGGGCTTGGCGCGCTTGGCCCACTTCTGGACGTCCAGCCAGGACCGGGACCCGGACACGATCCGGTTGCCGAAGAACCGCTCGGCCTGGGCGGGGTCGCGCTCCAGGATCTCGGCGGCCTCGGCCTCGATCGCGTCCAGATCCACGTGGCTGCTGCCCGCGTAGACATACCGGTGGATCTTCCGGCGCTGCCGCTTGTCGGTGTACGACAGCGACTTCGGAGCCTGCGGGTGGTACCGGAAGATGTCCCGCCGTCGCGACTTCGCCGTCGCCTCCGCCACCGAGTCCTCGCTGGGGTCCCAGGCGTTCGTGGTCTCCAGCGACCGCCCGCCCATACCGGCCAGGCCGCGGCGTTGGGTGTCGGCGGTCTTGGTCATCTTGTTCGTCGGTGTCCAGATCCCTGTCTCGTCCTGCAACGCCATCGTGATCGGCTGCCCGAGGCGTGACGTTGCCGAGGAGGTGACGACGTCGATGCGTCCCTCGTCGCCGATCCGGATGAACTCCTCGCCCGCCTTGGGCAGGACGTCGGCGAGCGGGCCGAGGCGGATCATCGACCGCAGTGGTCGGTAGACGTTGTCGGTCTGGTCCTCCGAGGTCGCCGTCAGCTGGATCAGCGGGGTCGGCCACGGCGTCCCCATCGGTTCGCCGGGTTCGTACCGGTACCACCAGCCGCACGGGCAGCCGTGGTCCACACACCGATAGACCTCGCCGCCGGATGCCCACCCGGCGAACACCACCGGGCCGACCGCCTCGGCGAGGATCAACGTCGCCGACCACGGTCCCTTGCCGGTCTTCTGCGGCGCCACCACCTGCGACCGTCGGTAGGTGAACGCGGTGGCCAGCTGCCCCACGGTTGCCTGCGGCTTGATCCGGTAGTGGTTGACGGTGCACCACAGCTGCCACGGGTACAGCTCCAGGTCGTCACCCGCTCGGAATCCGTCGGGCACCGGGCAGTGTGCCTCGATCCAGTCGGGGACGACCCACAGGGTTGGCCACTCGACGATGAAGGACGCGGTGGGGTCAGGAGCCGTCGCCATCGACGACCCTCAGCCGGTCGCGGGCGCTCCGGCGGCGCGGGGTGGCAGCCTTCTTCGGCTGCTCCTCCTCGGCGACGGGTGCCGACGGCTCGGCCTGGTCGACCTTCCAGCGGTTGCGGAGCATCCCCTGCACGGTCAGGCCGAGGGAGTCCATGTACTGGCGGACGACCTTCTGCACATCAGCACGGGCGCCGGGCTGCTCGGCCTCGCTGAGGTTGCGCACCAACAGTGCGACCTCGTAGGCCTGTCCCATCTCCTCCCACATCACCGCCTGCGGGCGGGACCACAGGTCGCGCCACAGGTCCCACTCGCGCGGCTGGACATCCACCAGAGGGAACTTCGGCGGCGGCCCTGGGCGGCCTTCGGCAGGCAGGGTCCTCCACCCGGCAGCGTCGGACTTGCGGTTGCGGCGGAGCGCGTTCGGATCCGGCGGCGGACCGGACGCGACACGAGCGCCTCCTCGGGGCATGGTCATCACTCCTCGGTGCTGCGTTGCGCAGCACGATCGGCCGCCACGTTGCGTGACGGCGGTGACCCTATGAACACGGCGGACTTTTTTGCGCCCTCCCCGGCGCCCCGGAGCATCAGCCCCCGAGGGGGTCACCCCCCGGGTTGTTACTCCCGGTCGTGCCACCCGGCTGGTTGCTCGCGGGCGGTGATCCTGCTGTGGCACCTCTTCGTGAGCGCCATGAGGTTCGACCAGTCGTGGCCTCGCGGCCCGAGCGGTCCGAGCCCGTCGACGTGGTGCACCTCGGTGGCTCGTGGCCGCATCACCCACGGCTGCGAGCTGTGTTCGGCGCACTCACACCACGGATGCTCACGCAGGTACGCACGTTGCGTGCGGTACCACCGGGCGTCGTATCCGGCCTGCGCTGATGTGGGGCGGGCTTGCTTGCGTTTGGCCTGACAGGAGGGGCAGGGGCCGGAGGGGGTGAGGGTAGGGCACCCGGGCGTTGGGCACACCTGGAGGGCTCGGCGTCGCATAGCACCCCCTGGGGTGGCCGGATGCGGCCAACGGGCTCGGCGGGCGGGGAGGGTGGGGTGTACTGGGCGGCGTCTATCCCCTGATGCGAGGAGAGCGCCATGAGGCGTGGTCTGGTGTGCGTGATGTCCGCGGCTGCCTTGGCTCTGGCCGGATGCGGTGGCGGGGGCGGTGCGGTGACCGCCCAGGAGGTCTCCGAGGCGTTCGAGGAGGCTGGGCTCCCGATGACGGACGCGCGCGACAACTCGGACGGCTGCTCAACTCCGGAGGTGTGCACGTCCCGGATCACGACCGAGGACGTGTCGGTCTACGGCTACGACTCCGTCGAGGACGCCCAGAACTATGCGGAGACCGCTGGCGAGGGCTACCACCAGAACGGCCCGATCGTGCTGGGCTACGTGGGCGCGGACACCCCTGAGGACCTCCAGGTGCAGTACGAGGAGGCCCTGGCGGACCTGTTGGCGGAGTAGTGCCCCGCCCTGACTCAACGCCCCCACCCCCCAGTGGAGCGGAGCCAGAGCGGGACGTGTGACGCCCGGCGGCACGAGGCCAATCGACCGAACCCCGCGTGCGTGTGTTGGGACGGCCTCTTGTTGTGTGGTCGCCGCCGGGCGGGCCTGCGGGACTTGCACTTCAGAATGTCGCGGGACGCGTTTATGCTGCCCAGATCGCTATGCGATAGGAGGCAGTGTGGCCAAGTACAAGGTCGAACTCACTGCGGCGAATGCCGCAGGAATGGCAACGACGATGGAGGAGGAGGTCGAGGCGAGCTTCTTCAACACCGTTGGGGAGTTCGTGGACTTCTTCCATGGCCCTGGATCGCGGGATCACGTCGTGCTGCGAGTGCGTGCCGACTCGGTCCTGAGGATCGAGCGCATCGAGAAGTAGGTCCCCTCACGACAGAGGCCCCGACCGGCGTGTGCTGGTCGGGGCCGTCTGGCGTCTTCGGACAGCTCGCGCCATCCTGACATCGGATTCTGCCATCTTGTCAAGCTGTGCGCAAGTGCGCACGTGTACGTGCTGACCTCCGCTGCGCCGCCTCCATGGCCGCCACCGTGGACGTGTGCTCCCGGCTCACCTCGCACCGCACCTGCCCGTCGGACGGCAGCCCCGGCGCGATGACGGCGCGCAGCGCCCCGCCGCACACGACCGGGGTCTGGCCGACGAGCGTGATGGCCCGGCACGCCTGCGGGAGCGGCACGTACCGGACCGGCCGGTCCACCGCCCGCACCGCCTGGCGGACGGCGGCGAGGACCTCGTCGACGAACTCACTGCCGTACTCGCGTGTGCGGATCCACTGGACGACGGGGGCGAGCCACGCGGCCATCGCCTGGATCGTGTCGGCGGGGGGACGGCCGG
>NZ_ANBC01000409.1 GCF_000341125.1 Nocardiopsis lucentensis DSM 44048
TGGCCCCGTCGGCGGCGACGAGGCGGACCCACGTGGACAGGGTGGAGCGGAGCACGGCCGCGGCCTCCGAGGCGCGCAGGTCCAGCGGGAGCGGCATCTCGGACCGCTTCGTTGGCTTCCCGCCGGAGCGGCCTCCCAGGGCCGTCTGGCGTGCCGTGGCGGTGGTCAGGTCCTCGCCGAGCCATTCGGCCACCTGCCCGAGGGCGG
>NZ_ANBC01000410.1 GCF_000341125.1 Nocardiopsis lucentensis DSM 44048
GCCTGCTCGGCGCAGGAGACACAGGCGGGCGCGTCGTCGCCCGACGGTCGGGCGCACAGGTCGCACGAGTAGTGGTGGTTCATCTCATCCCCCGGGTGGTCGTGGTGGTCGGGTGGGTCTGGGCGAAATCGTCGTCCGCGACGCCCCTGGGTGGTCATGCGGTCAGGCGGTGCGCGGAGGTCGGCGGGTGGGCTGGCAGGCCGAGGCGGGTGCGCATCCTCTGGACTCCGCTGGTGCCGATGTCGAGGTGGGAGGCGATACGGCTGTCGCTGTAGCCCTTCTTATGGAGGCGGCGGAGTACCTGCTCGCGCTCGGCTTGGGTGAGGCGGGCGGGCGGCTCTCCCATCACGGCCCGCTCGACGGCGATGGCGTCGATGTCGACCGAGTAGCGCTCGAGGCCGCCGGTGCGGCGGAGGCGCTGGGCGTGCATGGAGCAACAGCCGCGCGAGTTGTGCGGACGGGGGCAGCCGTCCACCTGGCAGCCGGGGG
>NZ_ANBC01000411.1:0-16828 GCF_000341125.1 Nocardiopsis lucentensis DSM 44048
GCACCAACCGCGGGCGAGCACGGGGCTATCGCAGCCGTCGATGGAGCAGGCCTGGGCAGTGGGCATCTGGTCGGCGACGACGCTCATCGGGTCCTCACCGTGGCGGCGATCTGAGTGCGGAGTCCGGCGTCCTCCTCCTGGTCGTCGTCCTCGTTGCCGAGCAGCGACCCGGCGAGCGCCTCGGCGTGCTCCTCGTCGAGGACCAGGGCGACGGGCTGGCCGGTCTCGGCGACGCAGTACACCCACGTGGTGTCATCGTCGGAGCGGTCGGCGAGGCGATCCCAGCGGGCGGTCACGGGAGTGGTGCGTTGCCGCTCCTCCCAGGCGTCCAGGAGGGCCGCGTGGTAGGTGTCGATCAGCTCATCCGCGTGCGAGGAGGCGGTGTTCTTTCCCTTACGCAGGGCCGCGGCTAGGACCTCGCGGGAGCGGCGCAGTTCGGCCAGGGTGGCGGGGTTCAGGTCGGTGCTCATCGTCTCCTCCTCAGTACGGCGGTTCGTCGGGCGGGGTGAACAGATCCGGTTCGGCCGGTGCGGTCTGACGCGGCGGCGGTATGGCGGTGGCGGGGACCGGGCCGGGACAGCGGTGGGTGGCGACCACCGGGTGGCAGCGGTGGCGGATCAGTTCGGGGAGGCGTTCGACGAGGGCCTGGCCGACCGCGGGGTGGCCGACGAGGTTGTAGGTCGTGCGTCCCTCCATGCGGGCCTGGAGTTCGGCGGGCCCGTCGAGCGGGAGCGGATCGGCGTGGACCGGCAGCCCGGCGACGGCGGAGTCGAGGGCGACGATGATCGCGCTCTCACAGCGCGGGCAGGCGTCGAGACGGGCGCGGACTCGGGGGGCTCTCATCGGGGGCTCCGGCGGTGACGGATCGGGTGACAGGTCGCTGGAGCATCCGTCATGCGGCTGATCTGCGGCGATGACAGGTGTGACAGGTATGACAGGTTTTCGGGGTGAGGGTGCGCTGTAGAGGGGATGTCGTGTCGCTTCGTGCGCGCGTGGGAGGGGATGCGGGGAAAACCTGTCACACCTGTCATACGTGTCATGACCTGTGGAAATGCTGGGTTGAATGTGTCATTCAACCTGTCATTGGAGTCCCCCGATGTGTCATTCGGAGCCGATCGATCACTCTTCGTGGATGACACGTTCACTCCGCTCCCTCGTCGTCGAATGACACGTTCAGGCGGATGCCCGCGTAGTACCGTGCACGGCTGTCGCGCTTGGCGCTGACGCCGAACTTGCGGTTCAGCTCGCCGGTGAGCTTCTTCGCGGACACGGGCTCTTCGCCTTCGCTGCGGCACCAGTTCTCGTAGGCGGTGCGGATCTTCGCGACGACGGTCGTCATCCCCTGCACGGCGGGGTCGCCGGTGGTGCACATGTCGGAGACGAACCGGGCGACGGTGTCCTGATCCTGGGCGTAGGTGGCGGTGGCCACGCGCACGCTCTCCGGGGTGGTGAGACCGTCGTCCATGTAGGAGGCGGCCCCACGGATCAGCCACGCGAGGATCGCGGGTCCCTCGCCGTCGACGAGCTTCTCCTCCAGGTGGGCGTCACGCCGCTCCTCGGGCACGGTGTGCAGGAACGGGACGAGGCGCAGGCGGCGCCAGAACGCAGGGCCGCCGGTGCGCACCTGCGGTTGGTGGTTGCCGAGCAGCCACAGGGTGTGGGTGGGGGTGAAGGAGAAGAAGTCCTGGCGCATGAACCGGCCAGTGATGACGTCGCGGCCGGTGAGCATCTTGATCCGGGCCTCGGCGAACCGCTGGCCGTCGTCCAGTTCAGAGGCGACGACGAAGCGGGCCCCGGCCAGCCGGGCGATCTCGGTCGGGTGCGAGTTGGCCGAGGAGGCGAGCAGCATCTCGGAGGGCGCGGAGATGGCGTAGCCGGTCTCCCCGATGCCGACGAGGCGCATGACGGTATCGGCGAGCGTGCTCTTGCCGTTGGCGCCGTCGCCGAACGCGAAGGGCAGGATCTGCTCGAGCACGGTGCCGACGAGGGACAGGCCGAGGAGGCGCTGTACGTAGGTGATGAGGTCCTGGTCGCCGCCGAAGGTGTCGTCGAGGAACTGGTGCCAGCGGTCGGCGGGGGCCTCGAAGTCGGGGGCGACGAGGGTGGATCGGGTGTGCAGTGCCGTGGGGTCCGGATCGCCGAGTTCGCCGGTTCGCAGGTCGACGACGCCCGCGGGGGTGTTGAGCTGCCAGGGGTTGGCGTCGAGCTCGGCGAGCGGGGTGACGATGCGCGGGTCGGTTTGGGCGACCTTGACCATGGACTCCAGGCCGCGTGCGGACAGGGTGCGGGCCTTGTGGCTGGCGTCCTCCTTGGCCTCGTCGGGCAGACCCCGGGCGATGCCCCGGGCAAGTTCGCGGATCTTGCCTCGATCGTCCCAGGTCCATCGGTGGCCGTCCCAGACGAGCCACCCGCGTTGCGGGCAGTGCCGCACCTCGTGGCCGTGGCTGTCGACGAGGCGCAGCGCGTTGCCGTCGTCGGTGCGGCTGTAGGTGTCGAGCGCGGTTACGGGCGCGGGTTCGTCGACCGCCAGGGCGGCGGTGCCGTCGGCGGCCGCGGCCTGGCCGGGCTGGGAGAACTGGCCGCCGACGACGGACAGGTGTCGGGGCGGTTCGGGCGTGGGCTGGCCGTACCCGGCGGCCTTGAGCGCCTTCGCCGCGGCCTTGTGGTCGCCGCCGTGCTCCAGGAGGGCGTAGGCACCGAACTTCGTGTAGGGGGTCTCGCTGTCGAACTCGGTGCTCGTCGTGAAGACGTACAAGCGGTCCCTGTCCGAGGCGTGGCCGGTGGTGGCGCTGATGCCCATGCGCTTCCCCGGGCGTCGCCAGTACCGGGTCTGTCCGGTGTGGAACAGCTCGGTCCAACCGTGGGGGGTGAGGATGTCGGACCAGTCAACGCGGGCCTCGTAGTCGTCTCCGGGGGAGGTGCCCCCGTCGGCCGGGCGGGTGCTGGCGGGCTGGGAGAACGCCGAGGGAGCTTCACGGCGGGGCATGACGTCGAGCATCCGCGCCAGCTCCAGAAGCGCGTCGGAGGTCTCGCGCTCGAGGGTGACGATGCTGTCGGGCCCGCCGGCCTGGAGGGTCCACGGCTGCCCGGTGGGGTGGACGGGCCCGCGGGAGGGGGCGACGACGAGGAATCCGCCCTCGCTCTTGGTCTCGATGAGGACCTGAGGGCGGTCATCGGCATCGGTCTTGTCGAGCTTGCTCTGACGCTTGGCCCGAGTCTGCTCATCAGGCTCGATGTCGATGCTGGCTTGCTGCTCGGCCTTGAAGGCGGCCAGCTCCTCCTCGGTGGAGGGTCGGCGGGCGAGCTTCATGTTCTCCACGCCCTGGCCGTCATCCACGCGCCACAGGAGGTGGAGGCCGCCGGACGCGGTCCGCTCGGTGTAGCCGCCCATCACGCGGCGGAGGACGTCGCCGAGGCCGGAGTTGTCGGCGAGTTCGACATACCGGGTGAACACGCCCTCAGCGACGGCGCGACCCTCCACGTCCAGGGCGACGAGGCCGCCGGACACGGCCCCGGCGACGATGCCGATGCCGGGGTGGCCGTGGGCGAACCAGGCGCGCAGCTGGTCCTCGTCGGGGCGGGTGGTCATGTAGTCGCGCCACCGGCCGGTGCCGGGGGCCTTGGTGCCGTCGGTGGCGGCGGGGATGACGCACAGCCCGGCGGCGTGCAGGGCCAAGGCGGCGTCGAGGGTGGAGCGCTCGGTCACGTGGTTCCTGTCCGGGTCGTGCTGGTCGGTCGGGTCGGTGGGGGCGCTCATCGGGCCACGCCTCGCCACTGGCGGACCTGGTGGGCGTGGGTGCCGGGGTCGGTGCTGGTGACGTAGCCGACGGCGGTGATGACGCCGCGGCGGCGGGCGTGGGCGAACCGGGCGCCGATCGCGCCGCCGCGCACGCCGGGTGGGAGGTGCTCGCGGATGTCGTTGGCGGAGAAGGGGTGGCCGGTGGCGGCGGCGCGGGCGATGAGGAGGTCGATCGCGGCCACGTCGTCCCCGGCGGCTTCCTCGGTGGCGGTCATCCCGGCGTCGCGAAGGCGTTCCCCCTCGGCGGTGTCGAGTTGCTGCACTTCTCCCCCTCGTCGTCGTGCGGCTGGTTCGGCGTGGTGCCCGCCCGCGGGGTTGCACGCGGCGTGTCCGGCTGGGTCCGGTCGGGCTGGGTCCTACGTTCGGCGGGACGGGTGGGGGACGGGAAGGGACGTCCCGGGGGGACGTTTTTTTGCTCCCGCGTTCCCCCTTCCGCGTCCCCGGGACGTCCCGCCGTCCCGCCTTCTGACCTGCTACTTCTGCTGGAGGCTCGCCAGGAGCGCCTGGACGGCCGGGTCGTTCGGGTCGGCCATCGGTGTGGCCGACGACGCGGGAGCCGCCGGGGTCTGGGCGGCGGACGCCTGCTGCTGCGGCTGGGTCGGCTTCGCGTGGTTCTCCAGCCAGGCCTGGGCGCGCTGGGTGTCCTGTCCGGTCTCGTCGAAGGGCTGGAGGACCCACGCCTCGAAACCACTGCTTGTCGTGGCCTTGCCGATGCGGCCGAGGACCATGTGGGCGCCGGGCGACAGGCGGTTCACCAGGCCGCCGTGGGTCATCAGGACGCCCTCGCGCAGCTCGGCGTCGCCGTCCAGGTCGACCACGTCGACGGTGGCGGCGGGCGTCTCCTTGCCCTTCAACTGGTCGTAGCGGTCCTCGATCTTGTGGCAGTTGGTGATGAGCACGAGATGACCGTCGTGCTCGGCGGGCTTGAAGAATCCGCCGCCACCGGAGGGCTGAGAGAAGGTGAAAGACATGGTGGGTTCTCCGTTTCCTATGCGGCCGTCGTGGCCTGGTGGGTGGTGAGATCTCCGGGGCAGCCGACGGCGAGGTCAGCGCTTCCGGGCTTCCAAAACGGACAGAATCTGCACGCGCTGGAAGGCTGGGCGGGGAGGTGCTCCCACATCTGGGGGCGGGCCTCCGGGTCGAGGGCAATGAGGGCGTCGCGGATGGTGCCGAGCCTCTTGAGGGCGTCGAGGGCGACGGTGCGGTCGTAGACGTCGGTCCACACCCACAGGCCGCCGAGCATCCCGCCGCGCGGGTAGAACGCCAGGGCCACGGTCTGCGGCGTGTACCCGGCGTTCTCCCAACCGAGGCCGTAGAGGTTGGCCTGGATCCGGTACTGCTCGCGGACGCCCTCGGTCTTGTACTTGCGCATCACCGAGTCGCCGACGACCTTGTGGTCGATCACCGTGTGCGTGGCGGTGTCGTAGGCGTCGCAGGAGCCGGACAACCGGTATCCGGATACCGAGGAGTCGTCCACGTGGACCCGTTCCTCGACCAGGAACCGCTTCGTCCCCGTCTGCCGGTTGTGGCGTTCCAGGGCGTTGGCCAGCCAGTCGTGCGTGGCGGTGCCGACGATGGACGGCCACGGGTCACCGCCGTCGTTCGCCGCGGGCCAGTCCATGAGCTTGTAGGCGAGTCGCCTCGGGCAGGGGTCGCCGACCTCGGACGGGCCGATCCGCCGCTGGCGGGACCGCGGGGCGTTGGTGGAGGCGTCGAGGATGATCTCGGTGAGCATCCGGCGAATGCCCTCGCTGCTGTCGGGCTCGATACCGGGCGCGTCGCCGGGCTGGGTGAACATCACGACCGGCCCTCTTCTCCGGTAGCGGGGTCGAGAAGGACGAGCCGACGGGACGGCGCGGTGGTGCGGGTGTACTCCTCGACGAGGTCGGGGTGTTCCTTGCGCAGGCGCCGGGTGTCCACCTGCTCGCGCGGCTTGGTCCACCGGTAGTAGACGACCGGCTCACCGCCGATCCTCGCCTCGGTGGCCTCCCCCAGGAGGGTCTTGACCTTCTCGACGAGGGCGGCCTCGATCTCCTTCTTTTCGGCGATCTGGGCGCGGACCAGCCGTAGCGTTCCGATCAGCGTGGCCTCGTCGGTGATGTCGACGTGCTGCTCGCCCATCACGCCACCTCGCCCTCGGCGGCCGGGCCGGGGTCGCCGTACCCGGCGGCGTGCAGGATCGGCACCAGCGTGGACAGGTGGAGGCGCACCGGGGCGGCGACGAGGGGCGCGGTCACGACCATGCGGCCGCGGGTGAGGGCCTGCCAGGTGGTCAGGTCCAGGTGCGCCCACCAGGACCCGGCCGAGGCGGCGCTGTAGCCGCGGCGCTTCGTCACGAGGATGCCCAGGTCCGCGCCGGAGTTGAGCGTCTCGGTCTCGGTCTCGGCGAGCCACTTCGTGACGTCGGCGTCGTGGGCGGCCTCGGCGGTTTTGCCGCTCTTTATTTCCCAGCACAGTCCTGGGGTGCCGGTGATGTCGCCGAGGTCAGTGCCTCCGGCGAGCGCGCGCCGCTCGGCGGACGGCCAGCCGTGGGCGCGCAGGTACCGGACGACGCCGGTCTCGCCGCGGGTGCCGATGGATCGTGGTCCACTCACAGGTCTTCCTTTCGACGGGGCTCCTCCTGGCGGTGGTGCGTGCCGCGAGCAGCGCGGATGATGTCGTCGGTGCCGCTCGACAGACGGCGGATGATCCGGTTGGCCTCGATCAGCTCGGACTCCAGACGGGCGGACCGGGCCCGCTCGTCTTCCAGCGCGCCGTGCCGCCAGGCGATGACGACGGCGAGGGTGCCCCCGATCCCGGCGGCCAGGGCCAGGACGGCGATGGTGATCAGCGCGGTCACAGCGCCCTCCCGTTCGTGTCGGTGACGGCGTCAGCGATCCGGGTCAGGTCGGCGTCAACCTCGGCCAGCTGGGTGGCGACGGCGCGGGGCAGGGTGATGATCGAGATGGCCACGTAGCCGAGAGGCGTGAGGATTACCGCGGCGACGGCGGCGACAGTGAGGACGGTGGTCATCGGGTCGCCCCCTTGCTGTCACCCGTGTCGCGAATGCGCCCCAGGAGCACGATGATCGAATCGACATCGCGCCCGTCGAGGAAGGCATCGAGGCCACCGAGGATGCTGGCGATGGCCTCCGGTTCGCGGAGTCGCTTCTCCAAGGCGTCGCGGAGGGCGACGACGAGCGCGCGCGTCTGCTCGTCGTCGGAAGTCTGGGCGGTAGGCTGGCTCATGAGAGGTTCAGTCCTTTCGGCATCGACAGCCCCCGTGTGGTCTTGGCGGATTCGCGGGGGTTTTGTCATGGGTGAGGTCAGGCGGCGCGCTTCGCGGCCCGCTCGGCGCGGTAGGCGTCCCACCGCTTCTTGGCCATCTGGCGCAGGTGCGCACGTCGCGCGGAGTCCGCTGCGGCAGCTCGGGCAGCGGGGTCCATGACGCCGTCGGGGTCGACGAGCCGCTCGAACCGCGCAGCGGAGGCGCGGCGGGCAGGCAGAGTCCGCGCGGACCGGTCCTTGGTGTCGCCCCAGGACCAGTGCGCGGCGATGCGTGCGTTCTCCGAGCGTCGCTTCGGGTCGCGGTGAGCCATGTCAGGCCACCTCTTCCGCGTCGTGGCTGCACGCGGGGTAGGTGACGGCGTCGGGGTCCACACCGAGCTCGTAGGCGATGCGGAGAGCCGTGTCCAGGGCGGGCTGCTTGACGCCCTTCTCGATGTTGGTCAGGTAGCTGGGGGCGATGCCGACCCGCTGGGCGAGCACGGCGAGCTTGACGCCACTCGCCTCGCGGATCGCGCGGATCGCGGGGCCATGGGTGATCGGCTGAGGCATGACCTCAGCTTAGGGAACATCTTTCCCTCACACAAGTACAACTAGACCCTTGGGGGAAGCATCTTCCTTCGCGTCAAGGTACAGACCCCTTACCTGGCCGAGGTTGGCCAACCCGTAGACTTCCCTTGGCTCAGGAAAAAACTTCCCTAGGATTTCCTAGAGTCACCACTTCCCCACGCACAGGAGACCTCGCCATGGACTCGCAGGATCGACTGAAGGCGGTGGGCGCAGCACTGGTCGCCCATCGAACCTCGCTCGACCCGACCCGATATCGGACCCGCCCGGGATGGATGGAGCGGGTGGCGGAGGTCGCCGACCTGTCCCGGCGCGTCATCATCGACATCGAGACCGGCGCCCGCGACACCTACCAGGACAAGACCCTCACCGCCCTGGAGCGGGTCTACGAACTCAGGCGCGGAACGCTACGGGACGCGCTGCGCGGTGGCCCACTCGTGGCCGCCGACGGATCAACCCTCTGGGGCGCAGAAGAAGACCCAGGACCACCGCCACCGCCTAATGACGTAGACCGTTTCGCCACCGAGGAGCGCTACCACCGGATGACCGGCCGCGCGCAGAAGATTGTCCGGGACCTCATGGCCGACACCGAAGGGATTCCAGATGATGTCGCCGAGGCGATGATTCAGCGCGCCATGGACAATGCTGAGGCTCAAGCCCGACTCATGCTGGATTCGGAGCGGCGGCGGTGGGAGCGTCAACGGGGGTCTGGCTGAGCTGGCCAAACATGAGAACTTGGCCGAAATAGGTCGAGAATCCTGTAAACCAACCACGCATCGTATGGGCTGGGCTCACGGCGCGAATTGTACGGACCGTAACTATGGAGTCGTACAAACTTTCCCATTAACATGATTCGTCCCCGCCCCCATCGCGGGCCCATGCAGCACAGGGAGGGGATATCCATGCCGCTGCACACCCCAGTCCAGGCACACCGTGGTGCCGCCATCCTCGAACCGGACCTGTCCGTCACCCTCGACACACTCCGAGCCGACATCCCGTACATCCCGTATGAGGTCAACCCGGGCCACCACCTCATCATCGCCCGCGACGGCATCACCTACGGGGAACTCATCCGGGCCTACATCAGCCAGCTTCCCGACTGGGCTCGGCGGCGTCTTTTCCACAGCGTGGGCATGCCCGATCTGTACGAAAACCCGGAACTGTGGGAGCGGCTGAATTGGTGGAATCCCGACTGGCCGGTCACTCCCACCTCCGTGCATCTGATCGAGAACGCGGTCCCGGGCTTGATCACCCCCTGGTGTCATGACTGGCTGACCAGCGCGGCCTGACCCCTCGCCCGACTCAGGGCATACAGCGCTCACCCCCGACCGTGGGGAGACGGTCGGGGGTGAGGCGTGCCAGGGTCAGACGCGGGAGTCGATTCCGGCCTGGGCGACCGCGTCCCACGCGCGCTGCTGCTCGGTGTCCGAGGCGTACAGAGCAACGTTGCGCAAGTCGTTCCACCCGAGGATTTTCGCGACGTGTGCCCGGTCCACCCCCTCGTCGAGAAGGCGCGTTGTCAGCGTGCGGCGGAACCGGTGGGCGTGGACGCGTGAGGTGATCTTGGCCTGGGCGCCTCGGCGCTTGAGCATGTAGTGGACCGCCTGGGGGCCGATCCCGCCCTGCGGTCCGAGCCACAGCTCCGGTCGGTCCGCGTGACGGTGAGCGGAGCGGACGCGCAGGTACCGGTCCAGGGCGAGGACGGCCTTCGGCCCGATGGGCACCAGGTGGACCTCACCGCCTTTGAGGCGCAGCCGCACGAGCGGCTGGCGGCCGTCGAGGAACACGTCGTTTGCCGCGGGGTTGTCGAGCTGGGGGGTGTCAGGTCGGTAGGTGAGGCCGGCCATGCCACTGATGCGCATACCCGTGGAGTAGAACAGGCGGATGATCGCCTCGTCGCGGCGGGCGAAGAACCCGTTCCCCTTGCAGGCCTTGAGCATGGCGGCCACCTCGTCGTCGGTGAAGGACGGCCGCGGCGGCGCGACGGCCTTGGGCTCGGCGACGTCGAGCATCGGGTTCTCGCTGCGCTTGAGGGCCTGCTCGCGGCGGGAGGTGAGCCAGTGGTACATGGCCCGCAGGTTCCGGTAGTGGAAGGCGGCGTTGCTGCCGCTGGTCTGGTCGGCGACGTCGAGGAGGAAGTCGGTGATGGTGTCCGCGTCGATCTCGGCAGGCGTGGCCGGGAGGGCCTCGCGCTCTAGCCAGGCGGCGAAGTGCTTGAGGGTGAGAAGGTAGTTCCTGGCGGTCGTGTCCGCCTTGCCTTCGGCGCGCAGGTAGCGCTTCCAGGACCGGCTCAGGTCGCCGATGGGGGTCTCTGCGGTGGTGGCACGTGTCATGACTACTCCTGAGAGGGGTGGAGCCACGGGAGGGCGCGATAGTATGCATGTGATGCCGTGTGCGACTCCCGTCACACGAGAAGTTTCTTTGTTTTCCCAGGTCAGAGACTTACGGGACCCACTATCGCTTGTAGTACTAGCGCCGGTAGACTCGACGGTATGACTCGGCTTGGCGAACTCGAACGCGCGGTGATGGATGTACTGTGGGCGCAGAACGAACCCATGACGGTTCGCGAGGTCGGCAAGGCGCTCGCCGAGCGCGACCTCGCACACACGACCGTCATGACCGTGCTCGACCGACTGGCCAAGAAGAAGGTCGTCACCCGGGCACGTGAGGGTCGTGCGTGGCGGTACCGTCCGGCAGCCAGCCGTGAGGCGTACGTGTCCGAGCTGATGTTCGACGCTCTCGGGCAGACGGGAGACCGTGACGCCGCCCTGGCCGCCTTCGTCCAGTCCATGGACGGCCAGGAGGCTGAAGCGCTCCGGCGCGCACTCGCGGAAATCGAGCAGCCAAGGAACTAGTCCGAATGGTCAGTGCCGCCCTCCTCTCACTCGTCGCGGTCGGCTGCGTCCTCGCCATGGCGGCCCTCCACCGGGCCAAGTGGCCCTCGCGCGGCCCCTACACCGCCGTGATCACCTGGCAGGCACTGGGCCTGGCGTGGGGCGTGTCCACCATCGGCGCGCTGCTCGCCTACGGGCTGTCCACCTACGAACTCGGCGCCGCTGCGGGCCTGCTCGCGCTGGCCACCGACATCGTCACCGGGCGGTTGCTGATCACCGAGCTCTCCCGGGGCCTGGAGGGCGTCAGCCACATCGTGGCCGTGGCCCTGGCCATCGTGCTCACCCTCGTCCTCTTCTACGGACTGGTCTCCTCCTTCATCCACGTCGTGCGCGTGCGCCGCCGCCACCACGACCTCCTCGAACTCGTGGCCAGCGAGCACCCCGACGTCCCCGGCGCCCGCGTGGTGGACCACCCGGCCGCCGCCGCCTACTGCCTGCCCGGCGTCCTGCGCTCCCAGGTCGTCATCAGCGCCGGTGCCCTGGCGGTCCTCGACCACAAGGAACTGGCCGCCGTCCTCGCCCACGAGCACGCCCACCTGCGCCAGCGCCACGACCTCGTGCTGCTGCCGTTCTCCTCGCTCAAGCGCGCCTTCCCGCGCGCCGCCCTGGTCCGCACCTACTACGAGAGCGTCGCCCTGCTCATCGAGATGTGCGCCGACGACCAGGCCCGCCGCACCAGTTCCTCGCGCGAGCTCGCGATGGCCCTCCTGCGCTTCGGCGCCGCCGGACCCGCGCCGGTGCCCGCCGGGGCGATGGCCGCCCTGGACGAGAACGCCCAGGCCGGTGTGGTCCGCCGCGTCAACCGACTCCTGCGCCCCGACGACGAACTCCCGTACCACGCGGGGGCGGTCATCATGGGCGGCTCGGCCTTCCTCCTCGCGGTGGTCACCTGCCTGTGGCACATCCCGGTCTGACGGCCTCCGGGCCGCCCGCACCACGACGGATGTGATCCCGGGCTCGGTCGGGCACGATCGGCGCCGCCGGTGCGTTTACCGTGGAGAGCGGGCGGAACACCCGCCGGGACACGTCGTCGGGAGTGTGCGTTTTGTTCGGACTGATCTGGCAGGCCATCTACCTGGTCACCTTCGTGGCCAGTCTGTACGCGCTGATCGAGGTGATCCGCACCCCCGCCCAGGCGTTCGAGTTGATGGACAAGCAGACCAAGAAGCTCTGGCTGATCCTCACGGGCGTCGCCACCGGCCTCGCCCTCCTGGCCGTGTTCTCCGGGAGCGGCATGTTCGTCATCCTCGGCCTGGTCGCGACCCTCGTCTTCCTCCTGGACGTGCGCCCGGCGGTCAAGGGCGCGAGCGGTGGACGCAACAACGGCCCCTACGGTCCCTGGTAGGCCACCCGCGACCCGACGCGCGGCGCGGGCTCACGGATGGCGGTCGCCCACGTCGTTGAGGACCTTCCACAGCGACTCCGCGTAGGCGGGGTCGTCCGTGTACCGGCTGTGCCCCAGGATCTCCGGACGCAGGGCCTCCCCCGGGGGCGGGTCGTAGCTCCGGGGGTCCGGCAGCGGCTCGGCCGGGGCGATCACCCCGGGCACGTCCGGGCCGTCGGCCGAACGCTCCACCGTGCGCACGGGGTCGGCGATGGCGTCGGTGACCCGCCACAGGTTCCGCCAGCCCGACACCCGGCGCCGCAGGTCGGCGAAGGCGTACGGGCCGAAGTAGGCGGGGAAGTAGCGCGCGTAGAGCCGGTCGAGCGGTGAACCGTGCGTGATCAGCGCGACCCGTCCCACACAGTCCTCCGGCAGCTGCCAGACCGTGGCCGCCGCCAGGACCGACCCCTGCGAGTGCCCCGACAGGACCACGTCGGTGCCGTCCCGCGCCAGCCGCGCCACCCGGGCGGTCAGCTGCGGCACCGCCCGTTCGGCGTAGGAGGGCGGGGCCAGGGGGTGCGCCACGCGCGGCCAGAAGGTGCCCACATCCCACAGCGCGCCCACCGCCTGGCGCGTCGGCCGGTCCCGGTAGGCGCTGGGGGCGATCCAGGCCACCCCGAGCAGGGCCGCGCCGCCCAGGACGGCCCCCATGCTGACCAGAACCGCCACCGTCTCCCGCGCGACCCCCTCGATCCCGCCGGACACGGCGGTGTCGGCCGACCGCGGCCCCGCCACGACGTCGCCGGAGAAGGCCGAGTACAGCACCAGGACCACCAACGGGACCACGGGTGCCAGGAAGGTCGCCATGACGGCGGGGAGGATCTCGGTCATGCGGCCGATCGCCCTCGCGCGGGCGATCTCCCACGTACGGCGGTCGCGCACGCTGCGGGCGTACTGCTCGGTGACCTCCGGGAGGTGGGCTCGGGTGGCGCGCCGCAGCTCCAGGGCGACCACGGCCACGACGGCCAGCGCGATGACCGCCTCCAGCGCGAACGCGAGCTGGAGCCACGAGTAGGCCGTCGGTGGGCGCACCTCCAGACAGGCCGATCCGTTCGGCGCCAGCGGGTCGCACCCGCTGAGCCACAACGACCCCTGGTAGACGAGGGCGGCGGAGAAACCACCGCCCAGCAGCGCGCCGAGGGCGGCGGTCGCTGGTCCGGCCATGCCCCACATGGCCGTCCGGTCGTGCGCCCGGTCGGACACGTACAGCACCACCGATGCCGCCAGCAGCACCAGCACCAGCAGTCCCTGGGCGGTGAACAGAGCGTTGAGCGTCGCGCCGTCTCCTGGCAGGGGGCCCGACGCCGCCCAGCCCGAGCGCGGCCACGCGGTGTAGACCGCCACGCCCACGCCGAGGGCGATCGTGGCGTCCCGAAGCATGCGGCAGACGCGGTCGACGCGCGCGTTCCACTTCGTGTCGGCCTCCGGCACCGTGACACTCGCGGTGCTCGCCGTCATCACGGTTCCCAGCAGTACCGCCAGTACCGTTCCGACCAGCCACGCCGCCGGTCCGGGACCGTCCGCGGCGGCGCGCACGGCCAGGTCGTACCTCAGTGCCGGGAGCACCAACAGGAGGGCCACGGTGCCCAGGGCCATCGCGATGTGCGCGGACCGCAGCCGCGCCAGGACCTCCCCGTTGTGCCAGAACTCGGGCCGGCTGAGCGGCGCCGCGTCACTCGTCACCGGTGGGATCGGCCCGCGGACCACCTCGTACTCGCTCTCCGTGCGTCGCGACAGGACCCACAGCACCACGACCACGGCCATCGGCAGCAGAGCGCCCAGCAGCAGGGCGGTACCCGGGGCCGACAGGGGGGAGGAGGGGTCGGCGAGGAAGCCCAGCCACGGCCGCGCGCGGAGACAGGTCTGGGCCTGGGCGGTGCACTGCCACGCGATGAGGTCCATCCCGATCCCGGCGGCGGCCAGGGTGATGAGCACGGTCAGGGAGAGCGCCAGCAGACGGACGGAGCCGTCGTAGACGTGGTTGGCCGCCTGGCGCGCACCGCCCGGGTTCCGGTCCACGCGCCCCGGACGGGTCCAGTACGCCAGGTTGAGCAGCATGAACGGGAGCAACAGCAGCCACAGGGCCCGTGAGGAGCTGCCCGAGGTCAGGTTCCCCCACGCGAAGATCTCCCGGCGTACGCCCGGAACGGTCTCGGTGTCGTGCCGACCGCGCCAGCGGAAGAAGCCCGCCAGGCCGTCGCCCGCCACACGCATGGCCGGTTCGACGTCGAGGAGCTCCTCGGCCTGTCCACCGGCCACCCCGTGCACGCGCAGCTCCACGCGGTCGCCGTCAGAGGTGGGGCGGGGGACGGGGGGTGGGGCTGCGTCCGACATATCAGCATCCTGCCACGCTGAGTGTTCGAGTGACAGCGTTACTGGACGAGTGACTCGTCCGCCGCTCCCCAGGTGTTGCACGCGCCCGGAGTCTGCTCCTCCCAACCCCTCCGCGTCCACCACACACCGTTGTCGGCCGAACCGTGGGTGCGTTGCGCCTCGTCACCGTCCTCGCGGTCGGCGGTGGCCGCGGCGTCGTCCAGGAGTGCGTCGAGGTCGTCGTCGTCCAGCGGGTAGCCCACCCGGACCGAGCCGAGGAACGCGCCCGCCAGACAGTTGGCCTGGAGTTCGCTCCGCCGTGTCCAGGAGTTGCGCTCCAGGACGTCGTCCTCCTGGCGGCGCTGCTCGTGGTAGTAGTCCAGCAGCCCGGACTCACCCTGGACGTGGTGCGCGTACTCGTGCGCGAGCAGGGAGGCGTACACGACGCTCTCCGTCGCGCCGTTCCACTTCTCGACCACGTCCGCCGTGCCGATGTAGATGCTCCGGCTGGCCCGGCAGTAGAAGGCGCCCGCCGGAGACGGATAGGAGCGGCACGGGCTCACCCCGGGCTCCTCCCAGAACACGCGCAGCGGCGGTTCGAAGGGGATTCCGGCCCGTGCGAACTGGGTGCTCCACGCGTCGTCCAGGCAGTCCGCGACCTCGTGGAGGAAGACCTCCATCGATTCCGGGCGGTCCACGTCCGGCTCGGGCACCGGGCACGGCAGCGGGCTGAGCCGGCCGGTGTCGTAGAGGGGGTTGGCGACCAGGGCGGCGCGCCCGGACGGCCGCTGCCGCTGTTCCGCGTTCCGCGAGACCACGCCGGCGGCGGAACCGTCGGAGGTGGAGCGGTCGGGTACCCCCGCCGCGTCGGCGTCGGTGCCCCCGGCCCCCGGAGGGGGCTCGGCCACGGATCCGTCCTCGGCGCTTGACCAGGACAGCACCGCCAGTGCCAGGAGCAGGGACAGCAGGGCGGCCACCGTGCCGAGCACACGGCGGTCGGCCTGGCGTTCGGCCGGACCGGGCACGCCGCTCACCGCACCAGGTCCTCGTCGGCCTTCCACGTGTTGCACGCGGCCGGATCCTTCCGGTCCATGCCGTGCTCGGTCCACAGGCGCCCGTTGGACTCCCGCCCGTGTGTGCGCTCGTCGCCGTGGTCGCTGCGCCGGGCGACGTCGTCGAGGATGTTCTCCCGCTCGTCCCTCCCGAGGTCCAGGGAGGACCCCGAGGCGCCGAGGAACACCCCGCCGAGACAGTTGGCCTGGAGTTCGTTGCGGCGGGGGCGNNNNCAGCTCCTCGGCGGTCTCCTGATCGGTTCCCGCGCGCTCGGCCCGGTACTCGGCGAGCATGCGGGACTGGCCCTGGACGTGGTGACCGTACTCGTGGCTGAGCAGGAAGGTGTAGGCCTCCGGCCGGTCGGTGCCCGCCGACGCCGCGACGATGTCCTCCACCCCCAGGTACAGCCCCTGGTTGGCCTGACAGTAGAAAGCCGCCGTGTCCCGTTTCGGGAAGGGGCCGCAGGGGCTGTGCCCCTCCGCGTACCAGTAGACGCGGTTGGGGGAGGTGAACTCCATCCCGGCCGCCGCGAAGTAGCCGCTCCAGGCCTCGTCCAGGCAGTCGGCGATCGCGTGGACGAACGCCTCCATGGACTCCGGGTCGTCCGGGTCCAGTTCGGGGGCGTGGCATGTCACCTCGCCCAGCTCGCCGACCTCGTAGAGCGGGTTGTCACGGAGGAGGTCGGTACCGGTGTCGGTCAGCGGCATCTCGGCCGTCGTCGGCCCGGGGGCCTGGCCCTGCGCGCCGAACGGGCGCGAACCCGACCAGGCGGCCTCGGCGGTGGGGAGCATCTCCGAGATCGCGAGGAAGCCGGTGAAGCCGACCGCGGCCAGCCCGACGCACAGCGTGAAGGAGACGCCCACGCTCAGCCGCTGGAGGAATCCCGGCCGCTCGGACCAGAACCCGGGACCGGCGGTCGGGGCCGGGCTCACCACGGAGTCACCCGTCGGCGACGGAACACACCACTCCTGGGGAGGGGCGTCAGTGCACGGGGGGAACGGGGGGACCGGATAGGCTCTCGCGTCATGTGGTGGGTTGGCTCCAGGTGCCCGGCCGTCGCCTTCGCGGCGGCCGCTCTCGTGTTCTCCTCGCTGTTCACGGTGGTCACCGGCGTCGGGGCCGTGGGGACGGCCCATGCCGTGACGGCGGCGGCACCGGCACCAACAGTACAAGGGCCCCCCGACCCGGTCGCAGCCCGGAGTTCGGCCTCTGAGACGGTGATCACCAACGACATCCGCCTCGACCTGGACGAGGACGGGGTCCTGCACGGTGAGGAGACGCTCTCCTTCGAGGGCGGGGCACCGGAGACCTTCACCCGGGCGCTCACCGAGACGATGCTCTACACCACCGACCACGACCGCGTCTACGAGGTGCACGGGATCACCGCCGTCGACGGCGCGGGCGCGGAGCTGGCGGTCGAGACGGAGAAGGTCAACGGCACCCTCTACGCGCACATCGACACGGGGGGAGCCGAGACCGTGGTGCTCGGCTACCGGGTGACCGGTGCGGTCAGCCAGGTCGCCCAAGGGGTCCAACTGGAGTGGCGGGGGGGGGG
>NZ_ANBC01000411.1:16833-18502 GCF_000341125.1 Nocardiopsis lucentensis DSM 44048
ACCGCGCCGATGCCCCCGGAGGGGTTGTCGTGCCTGGCGGGCGAGCCGCGCAGCGCGCTGTACTGCACCGCCTCGGACATGGGGAGCGAGCTGGTGTTCGCGCACTTCCTCCAGGCCGACATGCGCCCCAGCGACCGCCTGGACATCGCCGTCACCTATCCGCCCGGTACGGCGTCGGGAGAGCCGATTCTCGAACGCCGTTGGTCGCTGGCCTCGGCCTTCGAGGTCACCCCGTGGACGGCCGGGGTGTTCGGACTCCTCCTGCTGGTCCTGGTGGGCGGACTGGTGGTGCTGATCCGCGTGCGCGGTCGGGACGAGCGCGCGCTGCGCGAGGAGGCCTCTCGGGGCGACCAGGCGCCGGTGACCACCGGAGAGCACGGACGGGCGCGGTTCGAGCCGCCGGACGGCGTCCACCCCGGCCAGATCGGGACCCTCTTCAACGAGACCGTCGACATCACCGACCTCACGGGCGCGGTCGTCGACCTGGCCGTGCGCGGCTACATCCGGCTGGAGGAGCTGCCGCACGAGCACTTCACGTCGGTGGACTGGCGGCTGGTGCGCTTGGACGGGCCGCCCGGCGACAGCCTCCGCCCCTACGAGTGGCTCCTGCTGGACGCCCTCTTCGCCGAGCGCCGGACGGTCCGCCTGTCCCAGGTGGGCACGGCGCGCGTGTGCTCGGACTTCCCCGCACGCATGGACCGGGTACGGGAGGAGCTGTACCGGGACATGGTGCGACTGAGGTGGTTCGCGCGCTCGCCGAACCAGGTGCGCGGGCGCTGGAGCACCACGGGGATGGTGACCACCGCCCTCGGCGTGCTGCTGACCGTGCTGTTGGCCATGTTCACCACGGCGGCGTTCATCGGCCTGGCGGTGGTGATCGCCGGAGCCGCGGTCACCGTCGCCGCCCAGTACATGCCCGCCAAGACCCGCCTGGGCAGCTCGGTGCTCGCGCACACCATCGGCTTCCGGGACTACCTGCTCAGCCAGCGTTCGGCGACGGAACGACCGGGGGAGCGGGTGGAGATCTACTCGCGTTACCTGCCGTACGCGGTCATCTTCGACGACGTCGACCGCTGGGCCAACATCCTGGCCTCGGCCGCGCTGACCGACCTGACCGACGAGGAGCTCACCGGGGACGGCCTGGCCTGGTACACGGGACCGCGCGAGTGGCGGATCGAGGACTTCTCCGACTCCATCAGGACGTTCGCCGTCACCCTCACCGGCATCATCACCAACGCCCGCCGGATGCGGCTGGTCAACCAGTTCCAGCGCAGGCGCTGAGGTTCCGGGGAAGCGCGCCCGGGGCCGGTTCCGGTCCGCGTCTGCCGTATCGTCGGGGCTGTCCGTCCGCGGGGGAGCGGTTCCGCGGCGAGGAGCCACGAGGAGGGAACATGCGCGCGGTCGTGCAGCGGGTGTCGCACGCATCGGTGACGGTGGACGGCGAGGTGGTCGGAGAGATCACGAGCCCCGGGCTGATGGCGCTGGTGGGGGTCACCCACACCGACACCGAGGCGGAGGCGCGCAAGCTCGCGAAGAAGCTGTGGACGCTGCGGATCCTGTCGGACGAGCGGTCCTGTTCGGACGTCGGCGCCCCGCTGCTGGTGGTCAGTCAGTTCACACTCTACGGTGACGCGCGCAAGGGCCGCCGTCCCACGTGGCAGGCGGGGCG
>NZ_ANBC01000412.1 GCF_000341125.1 Nocardiopsis lucentensis DSM 44048
GAGGCGGTGGTCAAGGAGCTGCGCGACCTGGGCGCGGAGGTGGCCACGGGCCGGTTCGGGGCCATGATGTCGGTGGGGCTGACCAACGAGGGGCCCTTCACCGTCATCGTCGAGGTCTGAGCGTTCGTCCGGAAGATTCTCTCCCGCGTTTTTGGTGCAGCTCACGGGCGTTTTTCGGGAAAGCGGAAAAAGTACTTACGAGAGCCATTGACGATCGCAGAGGGTGTCCGTACAGTTGCGGTGTGAATCACCCCTGGATGCGAGAGTCGTCATTTGTTATCCGGTTGCCGGTTTCCTGTTCTGATAGCGCCGTGGTTGACGATTCCGCCGTGGTCAGGGCGGTTTTCCCGGCTGTCTCAAGAGTCTCCGAGGCGTAGCTGTCCGCAGTGCGAACGGCCGTTCGGGCCTGGGGGAGCGTCGGTCGTGGCCACCTTCTCCTTTTTCGCCGACAATACCTGGAAAGTGCACGTGAACGATGTGGTGATCAGCGTGTTCGCCGGTATCGCATAAGAACGTTCCACGTCGCCGTCCGGGGCGGTGGAAGAGTCAATGGAAAGCGGGCCTCCAGGCCACGGAAAGGTGATGAGAACAGTGCACGGCTCGTCTGTGTGGCATGCCGTTCTGCATATCGACGCGGGCGCCGCGCCACTCCTTCTCGGGACGCTCGCCATACCCGCCCTACCGCTCGCCTGGCTCTGGCTGGTGCGTCCCCGGGCCGCCCGGGCCCTGGGCGTCCTCGGCATCGCCGCCGTGCTGTCCGCCTACGCCGTCCTCGTCGTGGGGCTGGGCGGGGAGTGGGCGCCGGCGGATCACGTCCACAAGGCCTCGCTGCCCTCGAACGGGATCGCGGCGAACGTGGCGGTCACCGATCCCAACCCCCTGCGGCCGCCGACCCCGTTCACCGACGAGCTCCTCGCCCAGGCCGTGCTCTTCGTCCCGCTCGGGCTGGTGGCCTTCCCGACCCTCACCTCGGCGTGGGGCCGTGTCGTCCTCGGGCCGCTCGTCTCCGTCACCGTGGAGGGCCTCCAGTTCACGCTCGCGTCGGGCCAGGGCGCGAGCCTGACCGACCTGTGCGCCAACACCGTCGGCCACCTGGTGGGGCTGGGAATGATGGGCTGCGCCTCGGTGCTGCTCGGCTGCCGGGTGGACCGCCCCGAGCACGAGTCGGTCCCGGACCGTGGGGTGACCACGGCCCGGGACCGGTGACTGTGTGTGCCTTGGTCCTCCGCTTCGCTTCGGACCGTGTTCGGGCGCCCAAGGAGGCGGGGATGCTTCATCCTCGTCTTCGCCTGCCGCTCGTTCCTCGCTCGCGGCTCCCCTCGTCTTGCAGCACCCTTCCGGCGCCCGAACTGTGTGTGCTGTGGTCCTCCGCTTCGCTTCGGACCGGGGTCGCCCCGGGCCCGCCGCCTCGCTGACCGTTCCGGGTGAGGGGCCTACTCGACGCTGGCGGTCACCGGCTCGAACTTGTAGCCGAGACCGCGCACGGTCACGATGTACTGGGGGCTGCTCGGGTCCTCCTCGATCTTGGCGCGCAACCGCTTGACGTGCACGTCGAGGGTCTTGGTGTCGCCGACGTAGTCAGCGCCCCAGACCCGGTCGATGAGCTGCATCCGGGTGAGGACCCGTCCCGCGTTCCGCAGGAGCACCTCCAACAGCTCGAACTCCTTGAGCGGCAGCTGCACGTTCCCCCCGCGCACGGTCACCACGTGGCGCTCGACGTCCATCCGTACCGGCCCGGCCTGCAGCGCGGCGGGCAGCGGCTCGGCGCCGTCGCTCGTCTCGTGGCGCCGTATGACGGCCCGGATGCGCGCGACCAGCTCACGGGAGGAGAAGGGCTTGGTCACGTAGTCGTCGGCGCCGAGCTCCAGACCGACGACCTTGTCGATCTCGGAGTCCTTGGCGGTCAGCATGATCACGGGAACGCTCGACTTCTGCCGCAGGGTCCGGCAGACCTCGGTGCCCGACAGGCCGGGCAACATCAGGTCGAGCAGCACCAGGTCGGCTCCGGTGCGGTCGAAGGTCTCCAGTGCGATGGTGCCCGTGGGGGCCACCGCGACCTCGAAACCCTCCTTGCGCAGCATGTACGAGAGGGCGTCGCTGTAGGATTCCTCGTCCTCGACAACGAGTACGCGCGTCACTGTGCCGCCTCCTGACGGTCGGTGTTACCGGTGGCTTCGGTCCCCCGGCTCTCGGGTCTGGGCAGACGCAGAGTGAACGTCGACCCCGACCCCTCCTTGCTCCACACGGTCACTTCTCCACGGTGGTGGGTCATGATGTGCTTGACGATGGCCAGGCCCAGACCGGTACCTCCGGTGGCCCGGCTCCGAGCGGCGTCCACACGGTAGAACCGCTCGAAGATCCTTTCCAGGTCCTGCTGGGGAATGCCGATCCCCTGGTCGGCGACGCTGATGTCCACGCTCGACCTGGACACCCCGACCGAGACCGCCACCCGCGTGTTCTTCGGGCTGTAGGAGACGGCGTTGGCGATCAGGTTGCGCAGCGCGGTGCCCAGCAGCCCCGCGTCGCCCAGGACGGTGACGCCCTCGGCGCCGCTGCCGACCAGTTCGATCCCCTTGGCGTCGGCGGGCATGCGCACCGCGTCGAGCGCCTCGTCCACGACGTCGCCCAGGTCCACCCGCGTGGGCTCGGCTATGGGTTCGGCGCCCTGGATGCGGGAGAGCGTGATCAGGTCCTGGATGACCGCCGTCAACCGGGCGGCCTCCTGCTGCATGCGCTCGGTGAAGCGGCGGACGGCCTCGGGGTCGTCACTCGCGTCCTGTACGGTTTCCGCCAACAGGGACAAGGCGCCCACCGGGGTCTTCAGCTCGTGCGAGATGTTGGCGACGAAGTCTCGGCGTACCGCCTCGACGCGGCGGTGCTCGGTCTGGTCCTCGGCCAGGACCAGGACCAGGCCGGTTCCGCCCAGGGGGGCCACCCGTACGGCGAAGGAGGTGGCGTCGGGCCCGAACTTGCGGACGGCCACCTCGATGTCGGTCTCGCGGATGACCCCGTCCCTTCGCACCTGCCGGGCGAGGGCCAGGAGTTCGCCTATCACCAGCTCCTCGCCCCGGACGATGCCGAAGGCCCGGGCGGCGGACGAGGCGCGCAGGACCCGGTCGGCGGGGTCCAGGATGACCGCGGACGAGGGGAGCGCCGCCAGGACCTCCGCGATGCCGGCCGGAAGGGCGCTTCCGTCACGGCGCTCGGGCGCGGGGGCCCGTCGTTCCGATGAGCTGGTACGGAGGTAGAGACCGGCGACGACGCCGATGACGACGCCCGTCACGAGTCCGAAGATGCCGGTCACGGCGGTGAGAAGTTCCCCTTGCACGATTCGATCGTAAACGGGCGGACCGGATCTTTACCCGGTCAGGGTGGGCGACACAACCGAGCTTCTCGCACCGTTCACCAAAACTTGGCCGATTCTTCAACAAACCACTGGGAGCATTGACGATATGCGGGATACCTACCACGAGGACCTCGACAGCCTGGGCGAACGCCTCGTCGAGATGACGCGCCTGGCCAGACACGCGGTCGCGCGCGCCACGACGGCCCTTCTGGACAGCGACCTGGCGGCCGCGCAGGAGGTGATCTCCGGTGACGAGGAGATCAACCGACTGGACCAGGAGATCGAGGACACCGCCTTCAGCCTGATGGCGCGCCAGCAGCCGGTCGCCTCGGACCTGCGGACGATCATCACCTCTCTGTACATGCGCGGGGACCTGGAGCGGATGGGCGACCACGCCGTCCACCTGGCCAAGATCGCGCGGCGGCGACACCCGGACTCGGCCATCCCCAAGCCGGTCCGGTCGATCGTGCTGGAGATGGGCCACCAGGCCGAGATGCTGGTCACCAAGGCGGGCGAGGTCATCAGTGAGCGCGACCCGGACACCGCGCTCGAGCTGGACAAGGACGACGACCGGATGGACCGGCTGCGCCGCAAGCTCCTCCAGCGCATTCTCGCGCCGGGGTGGGAGTACGGCGTGGAGGCCACCATGGACGTCACCTTGGTGGGGCGGTTCTATGAACGGTTCGGTGACCACGCGGTGCATGTCGCCGACAATCTCGTCTACATGGTGACGGGTGAGAAGCGCGAGGACTACGACCCCGAGTCGTGACCCCGGGTGACGGTGGTGACCCGGGGCACCGGCCGGTGTCGGGAACGTGACATCCGTCGCTCCGGTGTCGCCGAGGAGGCCCGGGGAGGGGTCGTGGGCCCCTCCCCGATCCCCCGTGCGTGATCGACGGTTCACCTGGCCAGTAGGGGTTCAGGACCTCCCGTGAACGCTCTGACCAGGTCCTCGAGAGGGCTCGGGTACACTTTGTCAAGCCCCGAAAAGGGTGGCTTGACCTGCGTGTTCGCAAACCTAATAGGTACGTTAAGTCACAGATTCGTGGTATCCTTGTGGTAGCGGAAGGGGTACCTGTCACATGGCTTTCAAGGTCGGCGACACTGTTGTCTACCCCCATCATGGGGCTGCTCGTATTGAAGCGATCGAGACTCGCACCATTAAGGGCGAGGACAGAACCTACCTCGTTCTGAGGGTCGACAAGGGCGATCTGACGGTGCGCGTGCCGGCTGAGAACGCCGAGGACGTCGGCGTTCGTGACGTGGTGGGACAGGAGGGCCTGGACAAGGTCTTCGAGGTGTTGCGCGCGCCGCACACCGAGGAGCCCACCAACTGGTCCAGGCGCTACAAGGCGAACCTCGAGAAGTTGGCGTCCGGCGACGTCAACAAGGTTGCCGAGGTGGTCCGGGACCTGTGGCGTCGGGACAAGGAGCGCGGACTGTCCGCCGGTGAGAAGCGGATGCTCGCGAAGGCCCGGCAGATTCTCGTCAGTGAACTCGCGCTTGCCGAAAAGACCAACGAGGACAAGGCCGAAGCGCTCCTCGACGAGGTTCTGACGAACTGACACCGGTCGAAGAAGCACCTCATTCATGACGAATATGCCTCGGGTGGGCGTCGGAACGGACGTCCACCCGTTTTCTCCTGGAAGAACACTTTTTCTCGCCGGTTTGGAATGGCCGGGAGAAGACGGGGTCAGCGGCCATTCGGACGGTGACGTCGCCGCCCACGCGGCGTGCGACGCCCTGTTGTCGGCCTGTGGCCTGGGGGATCTCGGATCCAACTTCGGCACGTCCGACCCACGGTGGCGCGGCGCCTCCGGCGCGGCTCTGCTGACCGAGACCGTGGCGCGGGTGCGCGCGGCCGGGTTCGAGATCGGTAACGTGTCCGTCCAGATCATCAGCAACCGCCCCAAGTTCGCGCCGCGGCGCGAGGAGGCGGAGAAGACGCTGTCCGAGGTCGTCGGGGCGCCGGTCAGCATCTCGGCCACCACGACCGACGGCCTGGGCCTGACCGGGCGCGGCGAGGGCATCGCCGCGGTGGCCACGGCCCTCTGCGCGCCCCGGGACTGAACACACGCACACGCCGACGGCCCGCCTCCCTGATCAGGGACGCGGGCCGTCGGCGTGCGTGGACGGACGGAACCGACGGTGCGGAACACGTCCGCCGTTCGGGTAGTCTCCGGCACATTCGCCGCCACGGCGGGCCCTCCCCCTGACCACGTACCGCGCGGCCCGGAACGCCGCATGACCGGGGGAGGGCCATGACGGACGTCGACGACCGGGCGCCGATCGAACCGCCGACGGAGCGGTCCGTCGGGGAACCGGGCGGTCCCCGGTGGCTCCGAGGGCCGTGGGGAACCCCCGAGGTCTGGCGGCGCGGTCGGGTCCTCGCCGGAGTCACCGCGCTGCTCGCCCTGCTCCTGGCCGTCCCCGTCCTGGTGCCCAACGGCCTCGGCCGTGCGGGCAGCCTGTTCGAGACCGTCCTGCCGTGGGTCGGCCTGGCGGTCCCGGTGAGCGCCGCGGCCGCCGGGCTCCGGCGCTCGGCGTCGGCCGGACTGGCCGTCCTGCTCCTCGCGGCCGTGTGGGCGGGGTCGTTCGGGCGTCTGTACCTGCCGTCGGGTCCGGACGTCGAACCGAACCTGACGGTGGTCACGCACAACGTCGGCGCGGCCAACGGCGATCCGGAGGCCACGGTTCGTGAGGTGCTCGGGGCCGCCCCCGACCTGGTCGCCCTCCAGGAGGTCACCTGGGAGGCGAACGCGTCCTACGACCGGGTCCTCGGCGCCGAACTGGAGCACTCCGGACGGTGGGGCACCGTCGGGCTGTGGAGCAGGTATCCGATCACGGACTCGCGGTCGCTCGACCTCGGGTTGGGGTGGAACCGGGCGATGCGCGCCGAGGTGGCCGGACCCGACGGGGGGATCGCCGTGTACGTCGTGCACCTGGCGTCGGTCCGGGTGCACGGCACCGGGTTCGACACGGCGCTGCGGGACCGGGGGATCGCGGCACTCGCGGACGCGGTCGCGGAGGAGCCGCTGGAGCGGGTCGTGGTGATGGGCGACCTCAACGGCAGCACCGACGACCGGGCCATGGCGCCGCTCACCTCGCGGTTGGCCGCCGTGCGCGGGACGGGGGGCGACGGGCTGGGTCTGACCTGGCCCGCCGGGTTCCCGTTGGTGCGGATCGACCACATCCTGGTCCGCGGGGTGACGCCGACCGAGACGTGGTCGCTGCCCAGGACGGACAGCGACCACCTGCCGATCGCGGCGCGCCTGAGGGTGTGAGGCGCTCCTGGACGGAACACGTCCTCGCGGCGCGTCAGTCCCCCGGGGGCAGCGGCTCGCTGCGCACCCGCCCGGACGGCGGCCCGGGGGTGAGGTCGGGCATCGGCGAACGGCGCGGTTTGAGGACCATCGGGCGCTTCTCCAGGGGCGGTCGGCGCCCGGCGTCGGCACGGTCCGGTGCGGTCGGCGGGTCCACGGCGCCGGGCTCGGGTTCGGGGTCCGACGCGGAGTCCTCCGTGGCCTCCGACACGAACTCCGGGTCGGGAACCGGCTCGAACTCCGGATCCGCCGCGGGCGCGAACTCGGGGTCGGGCTCGGGGGCGGCGGCGCCCTGGGGCACGGAGCCGACCCCGAAGGCCGCGCGGACCTCCGGTCCGGTGTCGTGGTCGAGTACGGGGGTGGGCTCCGGGGCCGTGTCCGCGGCCTCCTCGGCGAAGGGGGACGGCCCGTCGTCCTCCGGAGGAGTCCACTCCGGAGGGACGTAGTCCGTGAGCGCGTCGCCCCCGAGGTCGTCGGCGGGCGGTTCCCACAGGGCGGTGTCCGGGATCGGGGAGTCCTCGGGCTCGCGATGTCCGGTCCCGGGTCCCGCTCGGAGGGGTTCCGGTCGCGCGCCGAGGGTCTCGGCGGCGTCGGGAGCCGCCTCCGGCGCCGTCGGCTCCTCGTCCCAGGCGTCCGGCTCGGCGTCCACCGCCTGCCCGGCGTCCGGTTCGGCGTCCCAGGCGTCGTCTCGGGTGCCCGGCCCGGGCACCCGTGCGGGCGGGGTCTCGGCCTCGTCGTTGGCGGGGTCTCCGGGGAGGGCGTCGTCCTCGAACCCGTCGTCGGTCCGGTCAGCGCGCGGGGAGTCGGATCCCCGGAGGTCGACCGGTGACGCGGCACCCGGAACGACCGGGACCTCCGCGCTCGCCCGTTTGATGGGATTGGCCCCGGTCCGGGTGCGCCTGGGCAACGGAGCGGTGACGGACTCGGGGCGGTCGTCGGCGGAGTCCTCCGCCGGCTCGGGCTCCGGCCCGGGAGAGGCGGGGGACACGGAGACGACCTCGGAGAACTCGGAGTCCACCCCCTCCCCGGCTTCGTCCGGCTCCGGCGGAGGAGGGGTCCGATCGCGCGGGCGCGGGTCGTCGACCCCCTCGTCCGCGGTCCCGCCGTGGTCGTGCCGCGCGGGGGCGGGCCCGAAGTCGAGCAGTCGCGTCGTCAGGTGGTGGTCGTCGTCCGGCACGGTGTCGTCGAGTTCGGACGGTGACACCGCGCGGCCGTGCAGCACCGTGGCCCGGTCGGCCGAGGGCTTGGGGCGCGGGGGCGTCGCTCGGCGCCGTCGGCGGATGTGCGCTCGGACGGTCATCCACAGCAGGAACGCGACGAGCAGCGCCGCCAACGGGGCGACCGCGACGATGACGTTGGCGACCCCCTGGTGGACGGTCTCGACCAGCCCGAGGTTGCCCAGCACCATGGCGGCCGCCGCCACGAGGATGAGCACGGGGATGAGCACGAGGTCGACCCACACGCGGTCGCGGGGGTGCGCCTCGCGCAGGACGTAGCTCACCCAGAACGCCATGAGCAGCAGGAGGGTGTAGGTCACCGGGAACACGTGGGCGAGGGGGCTGCCCTCGTGCCCGCCGTACTCCGCGAAGCGGAAGACGCCGTTGTAGGAGATGACGAGGGCGCAGGCGGCGATGAGGCCGACGAACAGCGCGCCACCGACGAGAGCACCGGCTCCCGCGCCGCGGCTCGCGGGTCGAGCGTTCCGTGTCCCTGTCTCGGGGGCTTTGTCGTAAGGGGCCATCGCAACCGCAGCGTAGTCGAGGAAGCCGCGCGAACACGAGATTCCGGCCGATCACGGCCCTCCTCCAGAGGCGCGGCGCGGGGGACGCGTCGCCCGGGCGCCCTGATGGCCGTGTGGGACGGGTTTCCGTGCCCGGAAATCTCACACCGGGTCGGCTGTAATACGGCTCATCACATATGTGCCCTGGAGCCTGTCCGGGAGACGATCGGCCCGGAGCGTGGTTGGTGGTTTGTGATCCGCGGGTGAAGGGAAAGCGGTTAGGCTTGACAACGTGAGTCTGCGCTTCTATGACACCAGTGCCCGACAGGTCCGAGACTTCGTCCCCCTCCGCGAGGGGTGTGCCTCGCTGTACCTGTGTGGTGCCACGGTGCAGGCACCACCGCACATCGGCCACATCCGCTCCGGCCTCAACTTCGACATCCTGCGCCGCTGGCTGACCCACCTCGGCTACGACGTCACGTTCTGCCGCAACGTCACCGACATCGACGACAAGATCATCAACGTCGCCGCCGCCGAGGGAGTGCCCTGGTGGAAGGTCAGTGAGCGCAACCAGCGGGCCTTCACCGAGGCCTACGACATCCTCGGCTGCCTGCCGCCCACCGTCGAGCCCCGGGCGACCGGGCACGTGCCGGAGATGATCGAGCTCATCCGCCGCCTCATCGACGCCGGCCACGCCTACGCGGCCGACGACGGCTCCGGCGACGTCTACTTCGACGTGGCCTCCTACGGCGCCTACGGCGAGCTGTCCAACCAGCGGCCGGACCAGATGGAGGACTCCGCGGAGGAGGGCCGCGGCAAGCGCGACCCCCGCGACTTCGCGCTGTGGAAGGGCGCCAAGCCGGGCGAGCCGAGCTGGGAGACCCCGTGGGGCCGGGGCCGGCCGGGCTGGCACCTGGAGTGCTCGGCGATGGCCACCAAGTACCTCGGCCCGAGCTTCGACATCCACGGCGGCGGCCTGGACCTCATCTTCCCGCACCACGAGAACGAGGTCGCCCAGTCCCGTGCCGCGGGCGACGGGTTCGCGCGTTTCTGGCTGCACAACGGGATGCTGCGGGTCGGCGGTGAGAAGATGAGCAAGTCGCTCGGCAACTCGCTGCTCATCCCGCAGATGGTCCAGAAGGTCCGTCCGGTGGAGCTGCGCTACTACCTCGGCCAGGCGCACTACCGCTCCGCGATCGACTACTCCGAGGAGGCGCTGCGGGAGGCCGCCGCCGCCTACCAGCGGATCGAGGGCTTCCTGACGCGCGCGGTCGAGGTGACCGGCGAGGTCGCGCCCGCCGAGGGCGTCCCCGCCGGGTTCGCCGCCGCGCTCGACGACGACCTCGGGGTGCCCCAGGCGTTGGCCGTGGTGCACGGCCACGTGCGCGAGGGCAACACCGCGCTGGCCGCCGGGGACAAGGACAGGGTGGCCGAGCTCGCCGCCGAGCTGCGCGCGATGCTGGGGATCCTCGGAGTGGACCCGCTCAGCGAGCAGTGGGCCGGTGGGGACGCCGGGCTGCGCGAGGTCGTCGACGCCCTGGTGGCGGTGGCCCTGGAACAGCGGCAGGCGGCGCGGGGCCGGAAGGACTACGCCGCGGCCGACGCGATCCGCGACCAGCTCGCCGAGGCGGGCGTCGTGGTCGAGGACACGCCGCAGGGGCCCCGCTGGGACCTCAGGCGCGGATGACGCGGGCGGTGGCGCGTCGGGACTAGGCTGGAGGTTTGCCACCACTGGTGGCGAATCCGCCGGACGCCGACGCGCTTCCGGCATGCTCGCGAGACGTACGGGGAGGCGGCGGACATGCCGGCGAAGAAGAGCAAGAAGGGCCCGACCAAGGGCAGCGGGGGCAAGGGGCGGCGCTCACTCGAGGGCAAGAGCGGCACCCTGCCCGCCGAGCAGCGGCACTGGTACGAGGGCAAGCAGCGGGCCCGCGCGGCCAAGCGGCCCCGACCGGCCGGTGACCAGCAGGGAGCGGCCCGGCAGCAGCGCCGCTCGGCCGACTCCGACCTGCTGGTGGGGCGCAACCCGGTCGTGGAGGCGCTGCGCGCGGGCATGCCCGCCACCCGTCTGTTCCTGGCCAACAGCCTGGACCCGGACGAGCGGGTGACCGAGGCGGCGCGCGCCGCGGGTGACCGGGGCGTCGAGATCGTCGAGGTGACCCGCGCCGAGCTGGACCGGCGGTGTGAGAGCAACGGCCAGCCCGGCGCCGCCCACCAGGGCATGGCGCTGCAGGTGCGCCCGTACCGCTACTGGGTTCCCGAGGACCTGCTGGAGCGGGCGCTGGAGTCGGACACCGCGCCGCTGATCGTCGCGCTGGACGGGGTGACCGACCCGCACAACCTCGGGGCGGTGGCGCGCTCGGCGGCCGCGTTCGACGCGCACGGCCTGGTGATTCCGGAGCGCCGGTCGGCGAGCGTGAACATGACCGCGTGGAAGACCTCCGCGGGAACCCTCGCCCGGCTCCCGGTCGCGCAGGCCACGAACCTGACGCGTGCGCTGGAGGGCTTCAAGAAGGCCGGGCTGTTCGTCGTCGGACTGGACGCCGAGGGCGACACGAAGCTGCCGGACCTGGAGCTGGCGACGGGGCCGCTGGTGGTCGTCGTGGGTTCTGAGGGCAAGGGCCTGTCGCGGCTCGTGCGCGAGTCGTGCGACGTGGTGGCGAGCATCCCGATCGGCGGTGCGGAGTCGCTCAACGCGTCGGTGGCGGCGGGGGTGTCGCTGTACGAGGTCGCTCGCAGGCGCGGGCTCGAATCCGAGTAGGCCACGCGGCTCAGGAACCGGTACCATTCGGATGGACGCTCCGAGGCCTGACGGCCCCGGACGCCCGCCAGCGTAGCTCAATTGGCAGAGCAATCGCCTTGTAAGCGATAGGTTAGGGGTTCAAGTCCCCTCGCTGGCTCTTTCTATGTCTGACCTGGGGCATCTTCAGGCGGAACCACTCCGCTGACCGCCTCACCGCCTGGAGGGCAATCGCCTGTGGGCGCCGCGCGCCCGTGCCGGGGACCGCGCGACATGGCCGCCGGCCCTCTGAGGCCCCGCGTCGGCCCCACCTTCCCCGCCCCGCGGGGCGCGCATCCGCCACCGACGAACCGCCGGCGGCCGTGGAGACGGCCCGGGTTCCGCCGCGCCCCGCGGTATGACTGTGCGTGATAAATCAATCTCCGACAGTCGCGGATTTTCTCAGGTGAACTTCGCCCGTATGCGTGGCCACGGATCGGTGCGTGTGTGTAAATCCGTGTGCTCTTCCCTGGAGATGTGCAGGTCAGAATGGGCTAAGAACTCGCCACCGGCAGGGGTAAGAAGCGCTTCATTGCTCTCAGGTGTCCGGGTGGCGTAGGAATGTCTTAGCGCAAGGTCGCACCACTTCGCAGAAGCGCGGATTCGGTACACGCAAGAATTCGCGTGATTTTCTCTCGGTGTAATGACGCCGCCGTTCGGGGCATTGTTCCGAAATTGTGGTATCGAGATCTATGGGGAGTCAGGAAATGCACATCGTCGAGGAACGTTCGGAAGTCATGACCAAGGGGTACGCGAGATATGATCTCGCGGACCAGCTCGGAGTCGCGGACGCGGACCCCCGTCTGTCGAGCCTGGTGGCGGAGTTCTCGGAGCTGCCCACCGACCCCTACGCACGGTCGGCGGGCCGGTTCAGGCGCTACTCCCGCGGCGTCATCACCCCTTGGGACAACGGGTTCAGCTGGATCCCCCCGGTCCTGAGCGACGACGAGCAGTGGGTCACCGAGTACTACCAGGGCGACCACAACCCGGAGTTCACCGGGGCGCGCCGCCAGTTCCCCGCGCTGCGCGAGAGCGCGACGGACAACCCGCTGCTGCGGGACCTGATCCTGTTCGACTTCGGCCAGACCGAGTGGAGCCCGGTCGACCTGATGGCGCCGATCCACGTGGGCGTCCACATGATCAACCTCGTTGTCGACGAGGCTGGTCAGGAGGCGGTGGCCTCCCCGAACTGCCTGCACCAGGACGGCGAGCCCTACACCTTCGCGCACCTGATGTACCGGGACAACGTGGTCGGGGGCGGGAACACCATCGCGCCGCCCCGCTGCGCCGGGATGACGCCGGGGGAGATCTCCGAGGACCTGGTGATGGCCGAGTTCGAACTGACCAAACCTCTGGAGTCCTACGGGGTCCGCGACGACAAGGTCAGCCACTACGTCGCACCGATCCGCCGCGGGGGCGACCCCAGGCCGGGCGGCCGCGCCATCCTGCTCGTCGACTTCACTCCGATGGCGCCCCGGATCTGAGGGCCCGCACCACACCCGCCCCCGGGCCGCGGGAGGTACCCGCCTGCGGCCCGTCACGGTCCACCACCAGCCGAAAAGGAAAAGGAAAAAGATGAAACCGGAAAGCGGATCCCGGGCCCGGGGGAACGAGCTCGACGTCCTGGGCGTGGGGATCGGTCCCTTCAATGTCAGTCTCGCGGCGCTGCTGGAGAAGGCGCCCGAACTGAAGACCGGATTCCTGGAGCGGAAGCAGTCGTTCGAATGGCACCCCGGCCTTCTCTTCGACGACGCCTGCCTGCAGTCCCCCTTGTACAAGGACTGCGTCACGATGGTCGACCCGACCAGCGAGTACTCTTTCCTCAACTTCCTCGCCCGTAATCACCGGCTGCACCGTTTTGTCATTGCCGAATATCCGACGGTCCTGCGGCGCGAGTTCAACCAGTACCTTCAGTGGATCTGCGGGCAACTCGACCATCTCCGTTTCGGCGCCAGTGTGGACGAGGTCACCCACGACGGGACCCGGTTCGCGGTGCGGACGTCGAACGGGACCCAGCACGCCCGGGACCTGGTCCTCGGCGTCGGCCGGGCACCCTACGTGCCCGAGGCGGCGCGACCCTTCCTGGGGGAGACGCTCTTCCACGGGTCGGAGTACCTGTTGCGTTCGTTCCCCCGGAAGGGGAAGCGGGTCGCGGTCATCGGCGGCGGCCAGACGGGGGCCGAACTCGTCAACGACCTGCTCAGCGACAAGTCGCAGTTGCCCGCGGAGGTCATCTGGGCGACCCGCAGGCACAACTTCGTTCCCTTCGACGAGTCCCCGTTCGCCAACGAGCTGTACACCCCGGGCTACACCCGCTTCTTCTACCGGGAGCCCGCCGACGAGCGCGAGCGGCTCCTGGGCGTCCAGAAGGCCTCCAGCGACGCGATCCTGCAACCGCTGCTGCAGAACATCTACCGCCGCGTCTACGAGATGGACCACTTCGAGGGCGCGCCCATGGCGACCCGTCTGCTGGTGGACCGCGAGTTCACCTTCCTCACGCCGACCCCGGACGGTTGGAGCGTCGAGGTACAGGGGCCGCACGGAACCGAGGTCTTCCTCGCCGACACGGTGATCATGGCCACCGGCTACACGTTCGAGGTGCCCCGCTTCCTCGAACCGGTCCGCGAGCACCTGCGGCTCGACGAGCGGGGCCGGTTCCAGATGAACGAGGACTTCTCCGTCCGGACCGAGGGGCTGGGCGGCGGCCGGATCTTCGCCCACAACGCCGCCGTCCACTCCCACGGGTGGACCGACCCGAACTTCGCGGCGATGGCCTGGCGCAGCGCGGTGATGACGAACGCCCTGGCGGGGCGGGAGGTCTACGACCTGAGCGCCTCGGGCACCACCGTCGCCTGGGAGGGGGCGGAGCGGCAGAGCCCCCTGCCCGTCCGCGACAGGGAAGCCGTCGCCCTCCACCAGTGAGTCCCGCACCCGCCCCCACCATCCCGACCACTCGAGCAAGGAAGCACGAGCGCATGAGCATCCAGACCGACCACACCCTCCTCGACCGGTTCGTCACCCACGGATCCGAGCTGACCGCCCAGGACTGGAACCTGGCCGCCGCCGACTACGGGACGCGCGGGCGCCTGGCCGAGGAGGCCGACGCCCTGACGGCGCGGGCCTACGGAGACGGCGACCCGGACGCGCAGAACCGTGTCCAGGACCTCCTCGGCGCCATCTACGAGCAGGACTTCAGCATCCCGCCGGCCGAGCGCCTGGACCACGACTCCCAGCCGATCCTGCGCGACGTCGCCGCCCGACTGGAGAACGCCTTCCTCACCCACGAGGCCGCCCTCGTCCCGGAGTCGGCGCTGACCGGGTACCCGCACACCGCCAAGGAGTACGTGCGGTGGTTGGAGGACCTCGTCAACGCGCACGTGGCGAGCCGCCACGAGTTCTACACCTCCTTCGTGGAGGCGGAGGCGACGAAGGAGGACATCCGCTTCTTCATGGTTCAGGAGGGGACCCTGGACCCCCGCTTCGACGACATCCTCGCGCTCGTCCAGGTCGGCACCACCGGCGTGGAGAAGATGGAGATCGCCAAGAACTACTGGGACGAGATGGGCAACGGCGAGCACGCCGGCGTGCACACCACCATCTTCGCCAAGTCCCACACCGCCCTGGGCATCGACTCCGGCTTCATCGCGGACAACACCCTGCTGGAGGCCAAGGTCTGCGGGAACCTGTCCTCGGCGCTCGCCCTGTCCCGCCGCCACTACTACAAGGCCGCCGGGTACTTCGGCGCGACCGAGTACCTGGTTCCCCGGCGGTTCGAGTACCTGACCCGGGCCTGGAAGGAGCTCGGCCTCCCCCCGGAGGGCGTGGAGTACCACCTGCTGCACATGGAGATCGACGTCGAGCACGGCGAGAGCTGGTTCAACGAGGTGATCGGCCCGGTCGTCGAGCGGGACCCCCGGCTGGGCCGGGAGATCGCCCTCGGCGCGGTCCTGCGGCTGAACACCTCCGCCCGCTACCTCGACGCCATCGTCGACCACTGCCGGGCGTCCCGCGGGGCGTGCGGCTGAGGGCGGCCGCCCCCTCACGACCTCCCCCGCCCCTCGGAAACCCCCACCACCCCCTCGGAGCCGCGGCGGTCCGCTCCGGACCGCCGCGCCCCGCCCACGAGCGGAATTCGGAGAAGACCTGATGCTGACCCCCACACCCGCCCTACGTACGGCCTCGGCCGGGCTCGCGCTGGCCGTGCTGAGCGCCTGCGCCCCCTCCAACGCCTCCGACGCCCCCGACGCGTCCGACACCGCCGAAGAGCCGGCCACCGTGGTCGTCGGCGTGCACAGCGGCCTGCCCAGCCTCGGCTACGACGAGGGGTCGGGGCCGCGGGGATTCGAGGTCGACGTGGCGCGCTACGTCGCCGAGCGGGTCGCCGGCCCCGACGCGCGGATCGAGTTCCGGGGCGTGCTCCCGCCGGAACGGGACACCGTGGTTCGCGACGGCGAGGTCGACATGCTCTTCGCCACCTACTCCGCGCTGCCCGAGCGCGGCGAGTTCGTGACCTTCGGCGGCCCCTACGTCACGGCGAGCCAGGACACGGTGGTCCGCGCCGAGGACACCTCGATCAACGCCCGGGAGGACCTGGCCGGAACCCGGGTGTGCAAGGTGGAGGGTTCCAACTCCTGGCGGAGGATCACCGACGACGAGGGCATCGACGTCGAGCTGGTGGACGCGGCCGACTACCCCGAGTGCCTGGACATGCTCGTCGAGGGGGAGCTCGACGTGGTCTCCACCGACGACCTGGTGCTGGCCGGGATCATCCCGGACGGGGAGAGCGACGCCTACCGGTTCGTCAACGACCCCTTCACCGAGGAGCGGTACAGCGTGGCCCTCCCCAAGGGCGACGTGGAGACCTGCCAGCTGGTGAACGAGGCGATCGAGGAGATGTACGCGGACGGCACCGCGCTCCGTTTGCTGGAGGAGTGGTTCGGCTCGACCAACCTCTCCCTCGACCGGCCCCTCCCGGAGGCCGAGACCTGTGTCTGAGACGGACCCGACCGCCGCACCCACCGACCGACCGGATCCGACAGGGGTCTGCACCATGAACCGACCGATCCACCCCGCCGAGCCCCAGAGCGAGGAGCTCCTCGCCCCGACGCCTCAGGAGGAGCGCGCCCCGGGCGTGTGGCCGCGTAACGCGCACCGCTCGAACGGGGTCATGGAGATCGCGGGCCACACGGTGACCGAGCTCGCGCGCGAGTTCGGCACCCCGCTCTTCGTCCTGGACGAGGAGGACTTCCGCTCCCGGTGCCGGGAGTACGTCCGGGCCTTCCACGGCGGCGACGTCTACTACGCCGGGAAGTCCTTCCTGTGCACCGCGGTGGCCCGGTGGGTGGTCGAGGAGGGGCTCAACCTGGACGTCTGCTCCGAGGGGGAGCTGGCCGTCGCGCTGCACGCCCAGGTGCCCCCGCACAGGATCTCCATGCACGGGAACAACAAGTCCCTGACGGAGCTGGAGCAGGCGATCGAGGTGGGCGTGGGCCGCGTCGTCGTCGACTCCTTCACCGAGATCGACCGGCTCTCCGCCCTGGCCGAGAGCCGGGGCAGGCGGCAGCGGGTCCTGGTCAGGGTGACGACCGGTGTCGAGGCGCACACGCACGAGTACATCGCGACCGCTCACGACGACCAGAAGTTCGGGTTCGCGCTGAGCACCGGCATGGCGGCCGAGGCGGTCCGCCGCGTGCTGGCCGCCCCGGGGCTGGACCTGGCCGGCCTGCACTCCCACATCGGATCCCAGGTGCTCTCCCTCGAACCGTTCGAGGTGGCGGCGGCACGACTGGTCGCCCTGCTGGGGGCGGTCAAGGACGAGCACGGAGTCGAACTGGCCGAACTGAACCTCGGGGGCGGCCGCGGCATCACGTACGTGCCGGGCGAGTTCCCCACCCCCGTGGCGAGCTTCGCCGAGGGGCTCCGGCGGGCCGTTCGGGGGGCGTGCCGTGAGCACGGGATCGCGGTGCCGCGCCTGGCCGTCGAACCGGGGCGGGCCGTCGTCGGCCCCGGCACCGTCACCCTCTACGAGGTCGGCACGGTCAAGGACGTCACCGGTGTGCGCCGGTTCGTCTCCGTGGACGGGGGGATGAGCGACAACATCCGCCCGGCCCTCTACGGCGCGCCGTACACGTGCGACCTGGTGTCGCGGGACTCGGCCGCCGCCCCTGTTCCCAGCAGGGTGGTGGGCAGCCACTGTGAGAGCGGCGACGTCCTGGTGCCGGAGGCGCGCCTGCCCGGCGACCTGGCCCCCGGGGACCTGCTCGCCGTCGCGGCCACCGGCGCGTACTGCCGCTCCATGGCCAACAACTACAACCACGCCCTACGCCCCGGCGTCGTCGCGGTCCGTGAGGGCCGGGCCAGGGCCATCGTCCGTAGGGAGACGGTCCAGGACCTCCTGCGGACCGACACCGGGGTCGGCGACGAGGAGGGGCCGGCCGTCCCGACCCACGCCCACCCCGAGCCCACGGGTCCGTGAGACCAGCGGCCGCCACAGAACGGAGAGAGGAAGCCATGTCGACCATCACGCGCGACCGGACCCACGTCGAGGGACTGGCCCCCGGGATCGCCACGCTGCTGAACAGCACCACCGTTCCGGGTCTCCTGAGCGTCTCGTGCGTCAAGAACACCATCCAGGTGGACGTCACCGAGGGCGACTTCTGCGTCCGCATCAGACCGGGCGAGGGCGGTACCGTCTCGCGCCTCTACTTCACGGCGGGGTACCGGGGCNNGTCGGGGCAGACCTGGTGGACGGACTGGTGCCTGGACCTCAAGGGCCGGCGCGGCGGTTCGAGCGGCGTCGGCGCGCTCATCCTGGCGGAGATCGGCAAGAGCCGGCGCAAGTTCGCCGAGATGTTGGCCGAGTCGGCCCGGCTGGAATCCCAGCCGGGAGGGTGAACGGCGGTGGCCGGTTCGCCGCGGCCCGTCCGGCCCGGCGGATCGGCCTGGTTCAGGTCTGGTCGCGGACCAGGTCCCAGGCCAGCCGTTGGATGTTCTTCAGCAGGTCGCCCAGAGGGGCGGGCTGCTTTCCGTCGACGGGCGGCCGGACCACGGCCCACACGTTGCGCGCCAGGTCGCCGTCCTTGATCGGTCTGTACTCCACCCCGGAGGGGCGGTGGACCAGGGAGAGGGCCGGGACCAGGGCGATGCCCAGGCCCGCGCCGACGAACCCGAACACGGTCGCGTAGTCGTTGCTGCGGAAGTGCGCCTGCGGTTCGAACCCCGACGCGGCGGCCCAGTTCCTGGTGGCCCGCGTGCACGGGGTCTCGTCCCGACCCAGAATCCAGCTCTCCTCCGCCAGGTCCTCCAGGGAGATCCGCTCGTTCCCGGCGAGCGGATGCCCCTCGGGCAGCACCACGCCGATCGGCTCGCGGAGGACGAGTTCGCTGATCAACGTGGGGGTCTGGGCGAGCGGGACGTTGTCGTAGGTGTAGGTCAGGGCCACGTCCGCCAGATCCTTCTTGACGTGTTCGATCGCGTCCTCCGGTTCGGCCTCGGCGTAGCTGAGAGCCGTGTGCGGATAGTTCTCCCGATGGGCGGAGAAGGCCCGCGGGACGAGCGACCACCCGGCGCTGCCGAAGGACGAGACGCGGATGGGCCCCAGCATGGTGTTGGCCAGGGAACGCATCGTGGCCTCGGCGATATCGAGTCGGTCCAGGGCTTCCCCGGACAACTCCAGGAGAATCTCCCCCGCCCGCAGCAGTTCCATTCCCCGGGGCCCCCGGCTGAACAGACTCTGCCCTACCTGGCGTTCAAGCGCGGCGATCTGCTGGGAAACGGCTGGAGGCGTGAAGGAGAGAGCCTCGGCCGCCCGGACGATTGATCCGGTCTCGACGACTTTGGCAAATGTCCGAAGGCGTCGCTCGTCCAGCATTAAAGTTCTCCTTTTTGCTGTGGAAACCAGCGGTGACTTCCGCATTCGTGAGAGGTGCTGCAGACTTGGAGCAGTTCCCCTCAGAGGCGGGGAGAGGCCCTGCCGGGGCTCTGTGCGGTGCGTCCCTGAACCGTGCACCCGACACCACGGAGGCTTGTCGGGCTGCTCGCCGGTGGCGCTCTCCTCGCAAGGCTCCGTCGGGGATCGTATGGAGGCGGTTCATCTGTCTGGATTTCTCACTTGCTGAACTGTTGGCCGTATTTCTGAAATCAGGCGGCCACGCCTGAAGTAGCTGTGCCTCGGTCTTAAAAAACCGTTGTCCAGTGTCCATCGACGGCGAAAATCTGTCAACTAATCCGTGCTCTCCGTGATGAGGTTGGCCGGAATCGGACAGAGTCTTGCCTAAAATTCCGGGAGAGTATATGCAGGCTATTGTCACCCAGCCGCAGGACAGCGGTGTTCCGGTCCGGTTCCAGAAATGGTCGGATCCGCGGATCAACGCCGGTCACGTCCTCGTCCGCGTTCGCCGCGCCGCGCTGAACCGGAACGACGCGATGCTGGTCGACCGGCGCGCGGACCTCGGCGGTCCCCGAGTGCTCGGTTCCGACGGGGCCGGCACCGTCGTCGAGGTCGGTTCCGGGGTCCTGGAGGCGGCCCCCGGCGACGACGTCGTCATCCTTCCCTCGCTGCGGTGGGGGCCCCGCGAGGACGCTCAGGGACCGGATTTCGAGATCCTCGGATACCCGACCGCCGGAACCCACGCCGAGTACATCCTCGTCCCCGAGGAGAACGTGTTCGTCAAGCCCCCGGAGCTCGAGTGGGACGAGGCGGCCGCCCTGCCGCTGGCCGGGTTGACCGCGTGGCGCGCCCTGATCACCCGGGGCGGCCTCAAGGAGGGGGAACGCGTCCTGGTCACGGGCGCCGCGGGCGGCGTGGCGAGCTACCTCGTCCAGATCGCCGCGGCCCTGGGCGCCCAGGTGTGGGTGACGTCGGGCCGTGAGGACGCGATCCGCACGGCCGTCAAGCTCGGAGCCGTGGGAGGGGTCGTCCGCTCGGGCGACTGGCCCGGAGAGCTGGCCGCGTCCACCGGCGGGCCCTTCGACCTCGTCGTCGACTCGGCGGGCGCCTCGTGGGACGCGCTGGTGGGGCTGCTGCGCCCCGGCGGCCGCATGGTCGTCCTCGGGCGGACCGCCGACCACGGCGCCACCCTCGACGTTCACGGCGTCTTCTGGTCGCAGGTCTCCATCCTGGGCAGCTCCATGGGCGGCCCCCGGGAGTTCGCCGACCTCCTCTCCCACGTCGCCAAGCACGACTGGCGTCCCGTGGTGGACCGCGTCATCCCCATGAGCGAGCCGGTGGAGGCGTACCGGGCGCTCAACGACCCGGGGCGCTTCGGAAAGGTCGTGCTGAGTGCGCCCGACTCGTGATGTGCCGAATACCGGAGCCGCGCCCGCCGGGCGGGCCCGAAGCGTTGAGCAAGGGAGCGTCATGAACGGAATCCACGTCCCACTGGTCACCCCCTTCGCCGCGAACGGCGAGGTCGACGCGGCCTCACTGGAACGGCTCCCCCCCCCCCCCCCCNCGCTCGGCACGACCGGGGAGTCGGCCATGCTCACCGCGCGGGAGCGCGAAGCCGTGCTGGAGGTGTGCCGCCGGGTCAGCGACGACCACGGCACCCCGCTCACCGTCGGAGTGAGCGGCATGGGCACGGCCACCACCGTCGAGCAGGCCCGCGAACACGACCGGTGGGCCGACCGGCTCATGGTCGTCGTCCCCTACTACCTCAGGCCCACCGACGAGGGCGTGATGACCCACTTCGAGGCGGTCGTCGACGCGGTCCGGGCACCCGTCATCGTCTACAACGTCCCTCACCGGACGGGGAAGGCGCTCACCACCGGGACGTTGGCGACGCTGCTGTCGATGGAGGGCGTCGGAGCGGTCAAGCACTGCGCCGGAGCGATCGACCAGGGGACCCTCGAACTCCTCGCCCTGGACGTGGACGCCGACGTGTTGACCGGTGACGACGCACTCATCCACCCGATGCTGGGTCTGGGGGCCGCGGGAGCCATCTCCACGACCGCCAACATCGCCCCGGGCCACTACCGGCGCCTTCACGACCTCGTCCGAGGCCAGGACACGGCGGCCGCCCTCGAGCTGCACAACGCCCTGCTGCCCCTGGTCTCCACCGTGTTCGCCGAACCCAACCCGACCGTGGTCAAGGCGGCCCTGAGCGAGATCGGCCTGATCGACGAGCCGACTGTTCGCGCCCCCCTGTGCCAGGCGGACCCCCAGCTGGTGTCCGACGCGGTCGCCGTGTTCAAGGAGCTGCCCTGATGTTCGACGTGTACTGCCCCGACTGTGGAATGACGACCCTTCTCGGCCCGCGCAGGGTCCTGGCCATGCACAACACCGAACCGGGTGTCATCACGGTGGAACTGCTCTGTTACGACGGGCACCGGGTCACCCTCGTCACCGGCAAACGGGCGGACGAGCGCGACACGGCCGCGCGGGGCGCCACCGGCGAGCCCGGGTCGGACCGCGTCGCGGGCCGGGCGGAGGACGGTTCGGAGCCGGTCGGGACCGACTCCGGCGCCGCCGAGCGGGACGCCGTCGCCGACGCCGCGTCGTTGCTCGACGCGCGTTGACGGCGCCGGGAGGGCGCCCCGCCGCTGCTCGGCGGCGGGGCGCCCTCCATCGTCCGCGGTCCCCCCGAACCCCCGTTCCCGGCCGGTCCCGTTCGGTACGGGGACAGTGACCGGCGGCACCGCTCCGGTGACCTCCGCGCCAGTGGGTATCCCCATGGGGACCGGAGCCGCTCGCCGGACGGCGGTGAGGGGCCCGAAACGGACTCGGACTCCAGGGAGGCGAGTCATGACGGCAGACCGGACGGCGGTCGCCCGTCGTCGCGCGGCGGTTCTGCTCGCGGTCGCGGTCACCGCCCTCGCCGCCTGTACCGCGAGCGAGGGGATCGACGGCGGTGGGACGGGTGGCGCACCCATCCGCGCACCGGACCTCGGCGACGGCGTCGAGGTGGCCAGCGGGCTCGACATCCCGTGGGGCCTGGCCTTCCTGCCGTCCGGCGACGCCCTGGTGGCGGAGCGGCACACCGGGCGGATCCTGCGGGTGTCGCCCGGCGGGGCCGAGCCGGAGGAAGTGTACGAGGTGCCCGGCGTCGCGGGGCCCGAGGGGGCGGAGTCCGGATGGGAGGGCGGACTGATGGGCCTGGCGTTGTCACCGGACCACGCGGAGGACGGCTACGTCCACGCCTACCTCACGACCGAGGACGACAACCGCGTCGTTCGGTTCCGGCTCGACGGGAAGGACCCGGAGGTCGTCTTCGACGGCATCGCCAAGAACAGGTACCACGACGGCGGCCGGATCGCCTTCGGCCCGGACGGGATGCTGTACGTCGCCACCGGTGACGCGGGTCGGCCCGCCCTGGCCCAGGACCCGGACAGCCCCAACGGCAAGATCCTGCGGCTGACCCCGGAGGGGGACCCCGCACCCGGCAACCCGGACCCCGGATCCCCCGTGCACAGTCTCGGACACCGCAACGTGCAGGGCCTGGCCTGGGACGACGAGGGGCGGATGTTCGCCACCGAGTTCGGTCAGGACGCCTTCGACGAAGTCAACCTGATCGAACCGGGCCACAACTACGGCTGGCCGAAGGTGGAGGGGACCGGCGGCACCGACGGGGGGCGCTTCACCAACCCCCTGATCACCTGGACCCCCGACGAGGCCTCGCCGTCCGGCGCCGCCGTCGTCGGCGACACCCTGTACGTCGCGGCGCTGCGGGGGGAGCGGCTGTGGGCCGTTCCCCTGGAGGACGGCGCGCTCGGTGAGCCGTCCCCGCGGTTGGAGGGCCGGTTCGGTCGGCTGCGCACGGTCGGGGAGGCCCCGGACGGGACGCTCTGGATCACCACCTCCAACACCGACGGCCGGGGGAACGTGCGCGAGGGCGACGACCGGATCATCCGCTTCGAGGTCGGTTAGGGCATGTATGGCGGACACTCACCCTGCTGTGCGTCGCCCCAGCACAACTGTCGCTGTGTTCTCATCAGTCGACAGGACCCCACCCTGACTCCTTCTTCGGCCTTGCGACAGCCGCACTGGATACGCCGCTCGCGACGGGCGGCGTCCACCACACACGCCCCAGG